>PANM01000032.1 GCA_002708385.1 Methanobacteriota archaeon
CTTAGAAGCGATGGAAAAGGCTCCAGACTATCCCGCAAAAATGTGTCAAGAATTCAAGGCCAGAAGAGATCTAATTTGTGATAGGCTAAACTCAATGGAAGGAGTTTCTTGCCATATTCCAACAGGAGCATTCTATGTGTTTCCTAAGGTCGAGGTACCAGGAATGAACAGTGAAGAGATTGCAATGGCACTTCTCGAAGGAGGGGTTCTTTGCAGCCCCGGTTCAGCTTTTGGAGAGGCTGGAGAAGGGCATCTTAGATTTGCATACACAATCGGTCGAGAAGACATCTCAAGAGGTATGGATCGAGTTGAGAAGGTCTTATCAGAGCTTCGAGGGCAATGAGAGGGTGACATTTTGTCAGATCTAATGTCTCTAGGTTATTTTCTAGCAGGTTTTCTTATTTTCTTATACGGCTCAAATCTAGTCGACACTATGGTCGTATGTGTCTTTGCTATTTTTTCCGCAATAGGCTTGTACATATTTGGGCCAAATCCCTTTCTATTCGGAACGATATTATCAACAGGTTGGTGCCTGTTGAATGTGGTTGTAGAAAAAGCCTTTCCGATTGAAACTTAATCATCGAATAATCCGTAAGGTAAATCTATCATTCTTCCTTCATCGTCATTAGTTTTCGATTCTTCTATCGTTGATTCAGAGTCAACACTAGTTCTTTTCCAAGGTAGAAAGTCATCGGTACTTTCATCTTCTTTGTCTTCTTTGGTAGAATGTCCTTCTGTTTCGAGTAAATTTTGGTTCAAATTCTCAAGTCTCTCTTCTGGATCTCGCATCCAATCAGGCATATCTTGTGCTCCGGCAAGAACAGAAATGGTAGTGAAAACCGCAACGGGAAGAACAGAAATTGCAACGAGGAAATCAATTATTGCGGCATCGGGAATTTCGGATTCTGGCATTATCGATTTCATTAAAACAGCCTCGAGCTGAACATTATGCCAAGCCTGATAATCTACATCAAGTCTGTCAAGGGAAAACTGTAGCATTACTCTTGCAATTATCCAGAAAATAACAATAGGAAGTATCCATGAAAACTTTGAAATCTTTGCTAGAATATTCCTAAACCATGCTGCTATTCCAATAAGGTGCCTCGAATACGAGGGTTGTATTCTAAGGCCAAACCAAAGAGCGATGAAATAACCCACCATGCCCAATTCAAATGCACGTTCGGGTTCGATATAACTCTCAGGAATCCCTTCCATAATTAACAGGGGAATTGCGATTAATGCAACCTGAATAGGGATTGCTAGAATTTGTAGTCCTCCGTGTATCGAAAACAAATCGTATGTATCTGTTCTACTATTGACCAAACGTGCCATTTTCCCGTAGGGACTATTTTGCAGATTTAATCTCGCTCTGTCAATTAATTCCGGTGTATTGACGTTTCTTCTTAGACCCAGAACTGTGAACCAACCGCCTCTGTCTGCAACGCTTATCGGGGAATATGCGCCTGCAATCATGGCCAAAAGTAATGACAATGAGCCATACATTAATCCCGCAACAATGATCCAATCTAGAGCCGCTAAATCGAACTCAAATGAATAATTAGCACCTTCTTTTTTGATCGACAATAAATAAGTCAGTGAAAATCCAATAATCGGTGCAATTGTAACCTGTCCGAGAACAATGATGGCAAGAACAAAGCGTGGGAATAAAGGGTTTGCACGCTTAGCCATATCGCCGTCGCGGGTTGAGGGCAACATAAGGTCTTCATAGATCGAACAACATTTCATAGCAGTTCCTGAGCATCTTTAGATTTGCCAAAAACCAGACTAATGCCGCCCAAAGGGCGGCGCACGCAGTGACCGAACCTTCATACCCAAACTGATATCGCATTGCTTTGTTGTCCATGCGTAGCCTAACTCCCCTGACAATAATCGTCATTCTAATGCTGACGAGTCTTTCGCCAATGGCATTTGGTGGAGGGCTTGAACAAACTAGCACTTACCAAGCCTCTCCAAGAGATTTAGTGGATTTTGAAGTCACTGATATTGAGCTTGGAAATAATTCTCGACAAGCAATGGATTGGACAAATCCCGATGGTAGTATGGTTGAATATGTAATGAGAGATGAACTAATTCAAATTAATGTTACATTCACCCAAGTAGGAACTTCTGGCCAGCCTGCTAGTGCGGTAGGGACTCTACAAATTTGGCATCCCGTTGGGGTCAAGGTGGCAGAATGGTCAGCGAATATGACATTATCAGGATTCCAGTCATTTAGAGCTGAATTTTATTGGACGCCTAATGCAGCACAAAGCTATCTTGATGAGAATGGATATCTACAAGGCGGAATCATCCTCAGGGGAATCGTTGATGGTGGATTAGGAGACGGAAATACTGACAATAATCAACTTGACAGGTTAATGCCGGTCGCAATTTGGAATGATCCAATGGAAAACGGCATTTGTGGAGACGTCGATGAAGATGGACAAAGTGACTGTACTCAACAACTAAGTTACAACAATCCACTTTGGGCTACCGCTGGATATGATACAGATGGTACTTTATCTGATTACCCCGATTATTATGGCCATTGGAGAATGGACAATGTATCTAGCGCTGTAGGTGAAAATCATTGGAGAGTTTCTCGTCCTGGTTCAGATTATGCTAGCAATAGAATGGATCGGCTTTGGTGGGGCTGGCTCACTCCAGCTGATAATTGCGAAGACCCTGGCCATGGCTTAGGTTCAGGACTATTTGATCAAGAAGTCTCCATTATCCATGGCAATTTGTTCTGTCGTATTCAAGTTAGGGGATTTGACTATCTTTCTCTCCAGTTAGTTACTAATGCATGGGGGGGAATGGGCCAAGGTGACCAGATAAGAATTGAGGCAGATGCTGGCAATGAGGAATTTTTCAACTACACTGCAATGCCTCTATCAAGTACCATCGGAAACTGGACTCAACTAGTCTGGAATATGTCTGATGTCCATGCCAATTCACAGTACTCTCTTGCATTCAGATTTGATTCCGATTCATCCTTTGCTTCACAAGGAATTCACCTGGATGGATTCATTATGTTCGGTATTGAAAGAGTGCCAGACTACACACTCGATGTCGAATGTGATGATCCCCTTCCAAATGCTTACATCGTTATCCCGGCAGACCCTCGCCCTCCATCACTTGAATGTAAAGTAAAGAACAATGGCTACATCGACATAACTTTGAGAACTTATACAGAAGTTTCGAACCGTTCTTGGATGTGGGATTTCCCTCTAAGAATTGATTCAAACAATCCTTCGGACCACGATAACAACGTAGTGACAAAAGTGATTAAACCACTTCAAACAATGGATTTATGGGTTAATTTGTCAATACCTGACGGGGTGACCGTACAAGAAGTAGATTGGCTAGTTCACTTAGGAGACGGCCTTCTAAATTCAACCAAATGGAGTATGACACTTCCCGTTGATGTTACTGCCTCTTATTCATCATACTTGACTCAGAAAACCCTGGAAAATCCAGCACTTACTCTTCTCCCCGGAGAAACAGGGGACGTAGTTATGACGCTAAAAAACACAGGAAATCAGATTGCCACTTGGAACTTAGGTGGTTCATATGCGGATAACAGATGGAGCGCCTCAAATTTAGTTTGGGTAAATGATACAGGCGTAGAGGTTACAAGTCTAGAGATGACTCTAAATGAAGAAGTCGAATTAATTGCCAGAATAACATCCCCGGATGAAATCGAACCAGGGACTTATGCGATTACGCTAATTGCAAGTGGTAGGGCCCCAGCAAATTTCCAAACAGAATGGACTGTCTATGTCGAAATACCGGTCGCTCATGACTTGAAATTATTACCTCTGATTACTCATCTCAGAGCCCCTGCAGATGGAACACTAAGATTGATTGAAATTCAGTTATTCAATGATGGGAATTATGAGGAAGCGTTTGACCTCTCTGTATCAGCAGATTGGCGTTTAGGTTTGGAAATGAATGCTGAACAAACCCTTGGAATCGATCCATTCGGAGGCGATACAAGCGTTTTCTTGAAGTTCCCGATGAATTATGGTATCGAAAATGAAACATATCAAATTTGGATTACTGCGACCAGTCAAATTAATCCAGATTATCAGAAAAGCCTCCCACTACTACTCACAGTCCATGAGACCTACGTTATCGAGGTGCCCGATCTAGATTTAACTGAGGAAGTATATCGAGCAGGAGACGATCCTAGAACAATGAGATGGGAGGTTTGGAATAATGGAAACATGCCCGATAGGTTTGAGATTTCATTTGAACAAAGCCATTCTGATATTACCGTCTTCGCTAAGGATTTAAGCAACGGAAAGACACCTTGGATAGAACCCGGTTCTTCACATAATTTGACTGTAACATACTCTTTCAATCAAGGAGCAGATGGTGACAGAACCGTGACGCTGAATGCTATCAGCCAACAGGCGGCAACAATAGGTCAGTCTGTAAGTTCACAAGGTGAGGCCGACTTCAATGTTGGAAAGGTTGGCTGGCTAAGCCTTACTCCTCCATTAGGCGGACAAAAAATCATAATCGATGAACGTGGAGAAGTAAAACTCGTATTTACTGTAACTAATCTTCACCCCACTTCCGAACAATTAATGCGGGCTGATATCGACAGGAATTCTGACCCTGAACTTTTCTTTAACGTAGTAGATGTTCGTGTTGAAAGTGAAGATAGAGATTTTGTCCTCCCTCCTAATGCAACGAAGGAAGTCACAGTTACATTGGATATTGACCAAGAGAATCTTGATAATTTAGCGAATAATACAATGAATTTTAATGTAATTCTGACAATTGATTCTGACATTGACAAAGTTTCCATATCTTCTCCAATTGAATTAGTGAAAACAATCCAAGTAGATGAAGGGCCAGATGTAGGCTTCATGGCAGAGGTGGCAGCAAACATTGTCTTTATCATCGCTGGAATAGTTGCAATGGGTGTGGTTCTTGTAATTACCTTGAGAGTTGTAAAGGAGGCAAGAGCACCCCTGGAAGAATACTCCAGCATCGATGATTATTCCCCTAGTTTTGTTGACTTTGGTGGAGACGGCTCTGTCCCTCCTGCCCCAGATTTGCCGGCTGCGGATGAGGTGGCGAATTCCATGTATGGCGGGTCTGCTGATATTTTTGAAAACCCAGCAGCTGAGATGCCCCCCCCTCCTCTTCCTGAAGAAGAGGCATCAACTTCAGATGATGACAATTCATCGGAGGAAAGTTCGAATGATTCAATCGATGATGAAAGTATACTAGACTCTGATGTTTCACCGGATGTTCCACCCGTTCCAGAAGAGGGGCTACCAGAAGGATGGACTATGGAGCAGTGGGCATATTATGGGGCTAAATGGTTAGAACAGAACAAAGAAGAATAATCTTCCAATATTCCTATCCAATCTACCCCCCAAACTCGTGCCTTTGTGTGCGAGGCCTTATGACCCCCACTTGGTTCGCCGGATTACTGAATTCTGGAGTGTGATTTCCGATGTACAACAGTCAACAACCGATTTTTATTCTCAAAGAAGGTACCACGAGAACCAGTGGTAAGACGGCTCAAAGTAACAATATTGCTGCTGCAAAAGCAGTATCTGATTCAGTCAGAAGTACTCTTGGACCAAAGGGAATGGATAAGATGTTGGTCGATTCTATGGGTGATGTAGTAATCACGAATGATGGCGCAACAATCCTGAAGGAAATGGATATTGAACACCCTGCAGCCAAGATGATTATTGAAATCGCCAAAACCCAGGAGCAACATTGCTTTGATGGCACAACGAGTGCAGTAGTAATCGCTGGAGAATTACTAAAGCGTAGTGAAGATTTAGTGGAACAGAATGTTCACCCAACAGTGATTTGTGAAGGTTTCAGGTTAGCCTCAGATAAAGCCGCTGACTTGATTGATTCTCATGCAATTAATGTTGACGAGGAAAAATTGCATGAAGTAGCAAAAACCGCCCTAACTGGAAAAAGTGCTGGGGCAGTGAAGGAATTCCTAGCAGATATTTCGGTCAGGGCTGTATTGGCAGTTGCTCAGGATACCGATGATGGTGTTGTGGTAGATCTCGACGACATTAAGATAGAGAAAAAGCAAGGAGGATCAATCAAAGATAGCACCTTGGTTGACGGTATAATCTTGGACAAAGAGCGTGTTCATTCTGGAATGCCACGCTCCGTTTCAGGTGCAAAGGTCGCATTGATTAATTCCGCTATTGAGGTAAAGAAAACAGAAGTTGATGCAAAGATTCAGATTACTGACCCGAACATGTTAGCCCAATTTCTAGATGAGGAGGAATCTTTCCTCAAAGGTCTAGTGGATAGCATAAATGCAACTGGTGCTAATGTGGTGATTTGTCAGAAAGGCATCGATGATTTGGCTCAGCACTATATGGCAAAAGCGGGGCTATTTGCAATTCGTCGGGCAAAGAAAAGCGACATGGAAGCTCTATCAAAAGCCACAGGTGGCAATATCATTACCAATATTGACGACCTAACTGAAGGCGATCTAGGAAATGCTGCAAAGGTTGAGGAGAAGAAAATTGGAGATTCAGATATGGTTTTCATCACTGGATGCCCTCAAGCAAAGAGTGTAAGCGTTTTACTTAGAGGTGGAACTGAACATGTTGTTGATGAGATTCGGAGAGCCTTTGACGATGCAGTTGGAGTTGTAGCAGTAGCTCACGAAGATGGCGCTGTTTTGACAGGAGGAGGCTCAGTTTTGGCCGCAATTAGTCGAGATCTCCGGTCATATGCTGAGGGTATTGGAGGTCGGGAGCAAATGGCCATAGAGGCTTTTGCAGGAGCTCTTGAAGTGATTCCAAGGACTTTAGCAGAGAACGCAGGACTTGATCCAGTGAATACAATCATTGACTTGAGAAAAGCACATTCAGAAGGGCTTTCTTCTCATGGAGTAAATGTCTATGATGGTGGGGTTGTTGACATGGCAGAAAGCAAGGTCTTCGAACCAAGTCGTGTAGTCGAACAGGCGATACAAAGCGCATCTGAAACTGCTGTAATGATTCTCAGAATTGACGATGTTATATCAAGCAAAGGCGGCCCAGCGGGGGATCCTGCTGACTTTGATGGCTTCGACATGTAGGGTCTCATACGACCGTAGGTCGTAACCCCAGTTTACATCAAGTTCAAGAATCGCTTTCCGCTGGCAGGGTCACAAAACGGGGCGGAGTTAGGAAAATGGCTATCGTCAGTGTTTACATCGAAGAGGGCTGTATTACCTGTGATGCCTGTGAAGAAACTCTCCCCGAAGTATTCCATGTGACCGATGATACTTGTTATATCAAGGCAGATGTCAGACTCGACGGTGGCTATGATAGGAACGAGGGTAAATCTGCTCTGAAAGCGGAAACACTCTCTCAATTTGAGGATGATCTCCTCGATGCTGCTGATGGTTGTCCAGTGGATGTCATTATTGTTGTAGAGGGCGGTGAGGTAGAATCTGCAGAATCTGCAGAAGCCCCTGAAGTTATCCAAGAGGTAGTTCCAGAGCCGGCTGTCGAACAAGAAATAGAAGTTGCAGGAGATGACTTGGAGGAGTTGCTTAATGCTGGTGATAGAGGCTTAGCAATTCTATATGGTTCACAATCAGGAAATTCAGAAGCCTTAGCTGCTAAGTTTTCTAAACAGGCTTCAGATTACGGTTTAGTAGGGACTGTTTACGATATGGACGGCTTTGATTTTACTTCTTTATCTTCAATGAAGCGAGTTCTAATTGTTTGTTCAACTTGGGGTGAGGGTGAGATGCCAGACAATGCTGAAGACCTTTGGCTGGTTGCAAAGCAGGCTTCACCAGGTTCCCTCAGTGGAGTACATTACTCTGTGTTGGCACTTGGAGATACAAGTTACGAATTATTCTGTGAATCTGGAAAAGATTGGGATGAACAGTTAGAGAAATTAGGCGCAACTCGTCTCGTAGACCGAGTTGATTGTGATGTAGATTACGATTCAATGGCAGCCGAATGGGCGCTTGATGCTCTAGCGGCAATGGCTGCTGTCGACGGTACTGGTGTATACCACGAAGACATGGTGGAATCAATCAAAGAATTTGTCGCAGGTGGTGATGAGGGCGCCGATGGTGAAGATGGATTTACTGTTCCTGATATTTCCGCAGAGTCAATTCAAGCGGAAATTAGTATCTTCAGATATGACCCAGAGGCCGTAACAACTGGCTCTGATACTTGGGTATGTGTAATGCCAGGTCACCTGAGTTTATTGGAAGCACTCCGAACCATAAAGAATACTCATGATGGTAGCCTTTCGTTCCGTGACGGTGACTCTGATGATTCTACAACAGCGATTTGTGTGAATGGGCGATTAGTTTTACCAGGACTAGTAAGGCTAGATTCAGTAGCACCAACTCGGGACGGTACTCTCAGGCTACGTGTCGATCCATTACCCGGATTCGAGGTCATTCGAGATTTAGTTGTTGATCACTGGTCAATGGAGCGTCGAAGAGAATCAACTCAACCTTGGATGATTGCCGCAACCCGAGAAGGAGCCGCTACTATGCAAGGTAATATTGGATTAATGGAGCCTAATGTGGCAACAGCTCTACACTCAATTACTGACTTCGCAAGTCCAGCATTATTGCAGGCATCTTCCGACGCAGTACCTCACGCAAATGGTTACCTTGGACCTGCTGTATTAGCATCAGTTTGGGCAAGGAGAAACGACCCTAGGTCTTCAGCTTCTTCCGTAAATGGGCTTGATGAAATATTGGGTAGTTCGAATGGTATCAAGGCTGAAACAGACCTAGCGAGTATACGAAGACAGAATGGCTCCGGATTAGTTGTCTCTGAAGCCTTGTTGGATGCAAAAACACATGTATTGGAGCAGGATGCATTCACCGGTCGTCATGGTAAGCACGTTTGGTGGTACGCTTGGACTCTCAAGTCAAGTGGTAAGGTCAATGACACTGTATTATATCGTCAGGTTTTGGGTCCGATTGGCCTACTGGGCAATCTGACTTCTGGTGTGACAGCCAGAATGATGAGTGGTTTTACCAGAACTGGTGGAGATATGATAGCGGATATGCTGGCTTTAATAGCACCACCTGCAGGAGTAGGAAAGATGCCTCGCCAATTCAACTCCTCTGTAGATAATCACCATGAAGTAGTGGCAATATTCAATGAATTAGACGGTAGGTTCTGAGGTGTAAATATGGCTGTGAAATATGCATACCATCCAGGAAATGTCTCTCACAGTAGCGCACCTGAGGTGGCTGTAACAATGGAATCCTTTGCTAGAGCAATGGGCATCCAATTAATCCAATTACCAGGAGCTACCAGTTGTGGGGCTGGAATCGTTCGGCAGGCTAACCGAAGGCTGCAACTTACACTTAATGCTCGAACCTTTGCTATGGCAGAAGCTCAGGGACTGAACATACTGACACCCTGCGCAGCAACCGCTGGTAACTTGCAAGAAGATTTGGATGCATTAAAATCAGATCAAATCCTAATGCAAGAAGTAAATGATACTCTAGAGAATACCTGTGGATTAACAATGACAGGTAATGTCGAGATACATCATTTACTGCATGCAATCGTTGATGAAATAGGTCTAGATAAATTAGAGGAGAAGGTAAAGAATCCATTTGATTTTGCAGTTGCCGGATACTACGGTCCAAACATACAGCAGGAAGGCGCTTGTGGCGGTGATGATGTCTACGATCCTATTTACCTCGAGCAAGTAATTTCGGCTTTGGGAGGAACTCCGGTAAACTGGGAAGCGAGGACCCAGAGCGTTGGTGTCCCTAGCCTATTTGGAGAAGAACCGACAGTTATGAAACAGGCCGCTGAGGCTCTTTCGGAAGCCAAAGCGGAGGGGGCGGACATGATTGTAAGCGCTTGCAACCTCTCTCAGTCGGTGCTCGATATTTACCAAGGAAAAGCGGGTCGCAATACTGGACTTTCAACGAATATTCCAGTAATTCATCTATCAGAGATGCTTTCCTTTGCACTAGGATGTCATAACAAGAGATTAGCCATGCTAAGGACTAGAATAGCAGTTATTGGCGACTGAGTTCATCAACATCATCGCTAGATTTGAATTGCTCAAGTCCAGTTTGCCCTTTAGGTCTAAAGGTGGAAGGAGAGAGAGATTTAGTGCCTGTATTTTGTTCATCTTGGTGGTTCGGTTCTACCACTTTAAGCACAGGTTGGTGCATTTTCCTAGTTGCAATTACAAACTCGCTTGCCGGTATTTCTCCCTGCTCATCTCTTACTGTGAACCGATCTAAATTTGAAAGGTCTACATGAGTGCTGCGAGTCAATTTCCGCCGAACTTTGGCTACAGCACGATGCATATTTTCTTCTCGTCTGAGCGCCGCTGCTCTCGCTCCTTCATCTCTTGTGTCTTCCGCGATTAAAACAACCACATCCCCGTCGCGATGTCTACCAGTTCTTCCCCTCCTCTGAATAGTCCGAATTTCACTCGCCACTGGTTCGTAAAAGATTACTAAGTCAGCAGATGGTATGTCTAGACCCTCTTCTCCTACACTTGTAGCAATGAGTACATTGCCTTCGCCTGAGCGAAATTTTTCTATCCTCTCAACTTGTTGTTTTGCAGTTAATCCGGAGCCACTTGCACGTTTACTCTGACCGATGAATGGGATTGGAATTGAGCCCTCTAAGTCTCCGATAGCTGTTTCTAATGCAGTAACTGTGTCTCTGAATGTAGCGAAGACAATGATTCTTGAATTCGGATCTCGACGAAGTCTTTCTCTAACCAGCCTCCTTACTGAGCTAACTTTACTGTGAGATTCAGACATTTCAGACAAGCTTGCCCTTAGACTAATTATTCTAGGGTCTCTTAGCAAATTCCTCGTGTTCTTCTTGCCAGCATCATCACCACTTTTTTTCCTATCAAGAAATTCTTTAGCCGCTGCAATCCCTTGACAGAGAAGGTGGTTAATCAGATGGTGTAAAGACATAGCAAGGCCAATTCTACTCATCGATCCATAAGCATCTGATTGCCCTCTGCGAACCGCTAGATTCGCTCTTTCCATTGCATTGGATAGACCCCTATGGGTTACCGCCCCAGGCATGACATATCTCCCCAATCTCCTTTCTCTGTCTACGATAGTTTCTTGCCATAATACAAGGGGTTCAGCAAGTTCTCGGATTTCATCCGGAACTTTAACTCTTAATTCTTCTATATCGAGACTTGCAAGGTGTTCAGAAAGCATCTTTTCTTCGGATGTGCGTAAGTGAATTCGATGGACTTGAAGCCTATTGGAAATTTCTTCTACCTTTTGTGTGGTCGATCCAGGACTTGCTGTCATCCCTAAAATTAGTGGCTGGTTTGCCAACTCAAGATATAGGTCTGAGACCTGAGCTTCGGCCCGTTCTCCAATAGCGTGATGAGCCTCATCGATTACTAGCAAGCAACAATTTGAGAGGTCCAATAGACCCCTGTTTACATCGTTACGTACGACTTGAGGTGTAGAGACAACCAGTCTTCCATTATTCCACATGCCCTCTCTTTTCGAAGGAGGTATAGCTCCACTCATTGAAAAGGGTTGGATTGAATCCTTATCGAATATTTTCTCCAAGTCGTCTAAATGTTGCTTTACGAGTGCTGCAGTTGGTGCAATCATCAGTGCCCAGCCATCGTTTTGTTCTAGCATCTCTGCCATCACCATCCAAGCTACTGCGGTCTTTCCTGCAGCAGTCGGAAGTACAAGCAATGTTGAACCAGACAAAGAAACATCCACTGCTTCTAATTGGTAAGCCCTAGCCTGTATGACTCCATCTTGGAGTCCGTCGTGGTGGAGGCTAGCGCACATGGGCCTCCTGATTCGAACTCAGGGTTCAAAATACTTCCACTACCCCCCTCAATCACTTACACCCCGTAGGGGTGGGTTCGTTACTTGCCCGATTCGTTCATATAGGGTATGGAGGTCGCAGGGCCGCTCGCAACGTGAGGCACCAGACACCACAGGGCTCTGTACAAATATCCCAGAAAAACGAATTCCACTCGGAAATCGGCTTTCGGTGTCACGGTTCCTCCCTAACGTGGTGGCCCGGTTAGAATCCGCTTCGGCGGGAATCTAACCGGTAATTTACTGGAGGACAAACAATGGCCGACCGACATAACCCCCGCCGTGGTAGCATGGGCTTTAGCCCTAGAAAGAGGGCAATCCGACCATATGGTCGAATCACATCCTGGCCCGAAAGCGATGAAACTGAGATTCGCGTCCAAGGATTCGCTGGATGGAAAGCAGGTATGACTCACGTCCTAATGAGGGATACAAATCCGAATTCAACTTCTGCCGGCCAAGAGGTCAGAAAGGCCGCTACAGTTGTCGAAGTACCTCCAATGAAGGTTTTAGCAATCCGTGGATATCACATGACTCCCTACGGTATGCAAACTGCTGGAGAAGTATGGGCTAACTCCGATGATGGCCCTAGTGGTCTTCATCCTCGGTTTGCAAATCAAACTCGTGGAGAAAGAGACGCTGAAGAGGGTCGCAAGCCTGCAAAGCGAGCTGGTCGCCTCCCAGTTAGGGATATCGAAACTAACGGAGACGCATTCAGTGCTCTTTCAGAAACATCACTTTGTGAGGTACGTCTAATCGTTGCAACGCAACCGTCTCTAGTCAAGAGCGTACCATCGAAGACTCCTGAAATCATGGAAGTTGGTTTGGTTGGTGGAGATAATGCCGCCAAACTAGAATGGTCAAAAGAAAGATTGGGAGGGGAAATTACCGTAGCAGATGTTTACGACCCAGGTCAAGAGATCGACGTTGTTGGAATCACCAAGGGTAAGGGATTCCAAGGTGTTGTCAAGAGATTCGGAGTTAAGTTACTCAGTCATAAGAACTCAAAGAAACGCCGTCAGATTGGAAACATGGGTGACTTCGGTACCGGATACGTACGTAAGACAATACGTCAAGCAGGTCAGATGGGCTACCATCAGCGCACAGAATTGAACAAGCGCGTACTTCGAATATCAAACTCAGACGAGTCTGATGTGACTCCAGCAGGTGGCTTCCTCCATTATGGTGAAGTTACAAATCCCTACATGATAATCCAGGGCAGTTTACCAGGTCCAGCAAAGCGTCTTCTGCGCTTCCGTGACGCTGTTCGCCCCAATTCGAAACTGCATGAAGTCGATTTGACCTATGTCAGTACTTCGAGCAAGCAGGGAGTGTGATATTATGAAGACAAAGTCATACAATCTGGTAAACAATGTCGAGCAAGAAGAAATGGATGCAGGTCTATTAGCTGAGATGTACGAAGTCGAGGTAAAGGATGGTAAATCCGTAACCCTGCCTTCTGTTTTCAGTGCAGAAATTCGTGAAGATCTGATTCGACGAGCGGTTTTGGCCAGTCGAGCAAATCGACGTCAAGCATACGGACACCGAGAACACGATGGAAAGCGCAAACCTCAGGCTGGAATGAAGCATTCTGTTGAATGGTGGGGTAAGGGACGAGGTGTCTCCAGAATCATGAGAAAAGCCGGACAACGTACCGCTGCTCAGAATCCACACACAAGAGGTGGTCGAAGAGCTCATGGACCAATGGTTGCAAAGGACTGGTCCCAGAAGATAAACAGCAAGGAAAATGCAACCGCTCGCGATTCAGCAATTGCGGCAACAGCAAATGCAGAAATCGTAGCAGCACGTGGCCATCAATTCGATAGTGAAGTCCGATTCCCTATCGTAATCGATGGATATGTAGAGAGTCGCGAGGAAGGAGACGAAAAGTATCCCATAGAATCCATTCCTCTGCAGTATTCAACCCGCAAGTTTGTCGCTATGATGGAAGGTCTAGGCTTAGGAGACGATCTAGAGCGAGCTCGCGGTGGCCGAAATATTCGTGCCGGAAAGGGAACAATGCGTGGTCGAAGGTACAGGACTCCGAAGAGTATTCTATTGGTTGTAGCTCAATCAGAGGGCTTAGCCAAGGCTGCTCGTAACGTCCCAGGAGTCGATGTTGTCGCTGCTAAGGACCTCAGCGCTGAGGATTTAGCTCCGGGTGGCGATGTAGGCCGTCTCACAGTTTGGACCAAGGATGCAATAGGAGCACTGGAGTGATTGACATGGTAGACCCGTATGATATTATTCAGATGCCTTGGATTACCGAGAAGACACTCGAAGCCCGCCGAGTCGCTGACCAAGAAGGCGGCTATCGAGAGAATAACAACAGAATCGAATTTATCGTTAGGCGCGAAGCGACAAAAGCCGATATCAAAGCAGCAGTTGAGGAACTACTTGACGTTCAGGTTGCTAAGGTCAACACGAAGATTACTATCACAGGCAAGCATGCATCCGTGCGCCTTGCCGATGGCTATGATGCGGAGGAAGCAGCGCTCAAGTTAGGAGCATTCTGATGAGGTGATATTATGGGTAAGCGAACACGTTCACAACGCCGCGGTTCAAGTCCAAAGAACCGGGTATCAAGTCACAGGTTCCCTGCCGCTAACCGTATACCACGCGTCAGCGAGAAAATGGGTGAGGTTACTGACCTCGTTCACAGCTCAGCTCACACCGCTCCTCTCGCGCGGGTGAAATTTGAGGATGGGTCCACAGCACACATTGCAGCACCAGAAGGTGTATCTGTCGGGCAAGAATTAGCCTTCGGAGATAATGTCAGTCTAAGACCTGGGAATGTGACAAAATTATCAGAGATCCCAGAAGGAACTCCAATCTGTAACGTCGAGTCACGTCCAGGGGATGGCGGTAAGTTCGCACGTTCTGGTGGGAACTCTGCAGTTTTAGAGACTAGAATGGGTGATAAAGTGAGAATCCGAATGCCAAGTGGATCTTTGAAAGATCTTCCAGCATCATGCCGAGCTACTATTGGAGTTCTAGGAGGACATGGCCGTACTGACAAACCACTGATGAAGGCTGGTTCCGCTCACTACCGTGCTAAGGCAAGAGGAAAACTCTACCCCACTGTTAGCGGAGTGGCGATGAATCCAGTAGACCACCCACACGGTGGTGGAAACCATCAAGCGGTTCACGGACCGAATTCTGTGAGCAGAAATGCTCCTCCAGGACAAAAGGTAGGAAATATCGCACCACGCCGAACTGGCCGTGGAAGAACAAGGGAGCAATGAGGTGTGAAATATGGCAAGAAAATCAAAGAAGATGTTCCGCTCACCTAAGACCGCTCGCCGTCAAGCACGTAAACGCCGTTCAACAATCGCTGAGCGCCGTAAGAAGGAGTTCCTTTGGCGAGGCCTGACAATCGAAGAGTTGACTGCTCTGCCACTTTACCCACCAGAAGATAATCCTGAAGCACCATGTGTTGCAACACTAATGCCATCTCGTGCAAAGAGGTCATTGTCCCGCGGACTTTCCGAAGAGGCTGAAAAATTCCTTGAGAAGGTAAGGTCTAATGGTGGTTCAAAGGTAGTCAGAACACACTGTAGAAGTATGTATGTTCTTCCAGAAATGGTTGGAACTACAATCGGCGTTCACAATGGGCGTGATTTCGTCAAGGTCGAGGTAATTCCAGAAATGATTGGGCACGCGTTAGGTGAGTTCGCACCCACCCGTAGGTCAGTTACACACACTGGACCTGGTGTAGGTGCTACTCGATCTAGTAAGCACGTGGCATTGAAGTGAGGTGAAGAAGGATGAGTCGAATTTCAGGTAAGCCACAATCCGGATACACACAATTGCTTGAGGGTTCAAATCTAGCTACTGCACGTGCAGTAAACCTAGATATTCATCACAAGCATTGCTATCAAATCGCAAAATTCGTTAGAGGAATGAATGCTCTTGATGCTATTGAATACTTGGAAAAGGTCATGGATAAGCAAGAAGCAATCCCATACTCTCGACGTTCTAGAAAGGGCAAAGGCGGTAACACAATGGCCGGCCATCGAAAGGGAAAGATGGGTCCAGGTCGTTATCCTTACAAAGCTTCGAAGGAGTTCATTAAACTGATCAATAGTGCAATGGAAAACGCTAGGCAGCGATACGATACTATCGATGCTGAGGACATGGTGATAACTCACTGTGCTGCACACCGAGGTCAAGTTCACACTGGTTGGAAGCCTCGCGCTCGCGGGCGTGCTACACCCAAGAACCACTACCAAGTGAATATCGAGATTTTCCTCGAACACTTCGGCGAAGAAGAAGATGAGGAAGACGAATTCTGAGGTGAATAAGATGAGTAAAGTAAACACAATTAGAAACATCGTTCACCGAAATATTGAGCGTCAATTAGTGCGAGAATATCTCCTGAAGGAAACCGAACGCGCTGGTTTTGGAGGTCTTGAATTCAACCGAACTCCGGATGGGACCAAGGTTACGCTTCAAGCCGAACAGGTAGGGAGAGTAATTGGTAGAAGAGGTAAGGTAATTCACGAATTACAGCGCAGACTACAGAATGATTTCAATCTTGAAAAGCCTCGGCTTGAAGTCAATGAAATCGAAGAGCCGCGACTCAATGCTCAGGTAATGGCTAGCCGCTTAGCATCTTCTCTTGAGCGCGGCTGGTTCTTCCGAAGAGCCGGACATAGTACTTCTCAGAACATAATGGACGCGGGTGCCCGTGGTTGTTTGATCATACTTTCAGGAAAGATATCCGGTGCTCGTCACCGTGTTGAAAAGTTCCAAAGAGGTCACATCAAATTCTGTGGCGAAACCGCTCTTGAATTAATGGATAGAGGATTTTCAACAGCAGTCAAGAAATTAGGAACAATAGGCTGCACTGTTCGTATCATGAGACCTGGAGTTAAGTTACCTCATGAAATTTCTATTCAAGATCGACAAGAATCAGGTCTTGGTCCGATTGAAGAGGTCTCTATGTTAGAAATTCCAGATGAGAAGCAAGAAGTCAGTTCTGAAATGGAAGAGACTGAAATCGCTGATACGGAAGAGGTAGTTGATAGCGTAGTAGAAAAGATGGCCGAGATGGAAGCAGAAGCCACTGAAGAATCAACAGATGCAGAGGAGGAGTGAAGATGGCACATATCAAATCTAGAGATATTGACCAAATGAACCCAGAGCAACGCGAGCGTCGTCTCGCTGATCTAAAGGAGGAACTTCTCCAACTACGTGCTCAGCAAGCACTTGGTGGTTCATCTTCCAACGCTGGCGCATACAAGCAAACACGTAGGAGCATCGCACGCCTTCTAACGAAGATGTCCGAGGAGAGTAAGGAGTAGACCCAAATGGCAGGCATTTGCAATCTATGTGGTCTACCCGATGAACTGTGCATATGCCAAGAAATAGCAAAAGAACAACAAAAAGCAATCATTTCAACAGTAAGAAGGAGGTATGGAAAAATGGTAACTATGGTAGAAGGAATAGATGATTCTGCTATAGATATCGGGAAATTAGCCAAGCTCCTGAAGAGTTCTTGTGCTAGTGGTGGTACAGTCAAAGGTCGCACCATAGAACTCCAAGGCGAACACAAGAAGAGGGTTGCAAAGGTCCTCGAACAAAACGGATACCAAGTGGAGGTGCGCTGAATGAATATCATGAATGCCCCATGGCTATCTAGGGAAATCTTGGTTGTCGCTAGCCCCGACCCAACTTTGGTTGGAGTGAATGGAATGATAGTTGAGGAAACTCGTAGAACTATACGAATCCGCACACTAAGTGGACTAGTAACTCTACCAAAGGATGTAATCACATTCACAATTGATTCTGAAGAGGTTGAGATAATCGGCAATGCCGTTACTCAGAGGCCTGAAGATCGCATCAACAGAAAATACAGGAGGAACTGAAAATGAAAGATATTGGAGTAGACGTCCGGGCACCCGAGGGTGATTGGGATGGAGACCAAAACTGCCCATTTTATGGTAGCCTAAGGCTAAGAGGACAAATAATCGAAGGAACAGTTTCTTCTATTGGGATGAGCAATTCGATTATTGTTCAACGTGAAGTCACTAGATACATGAAAAAATACGAGCGATATGAGAAGAGGACTCGCAAATATGCTGCGCATCTTCCCTCTTGTATCGGTGAAGTTGAAAGTGGAGATAATGTCCGAATTATGGAATGCAGGCCGCTTTCAAAAACTGTCAAATTCTGTGTGATCGAAAAGGGGGATTCTGAATGAGGGGAGTTGCAGGTAGGTCAACCGCCGGATTGCCAAGTATGGCTAAGATGGATTGTGTCGATAATACCGGAGCAAAGGTCGTTCAATTGATTACTGTCCTGAAAAAGGGTGGTGTCGCTCGGCGATATCCCGCAGGAGGAGTAGGTGACATGATTCGAGTAACTGTCCGTAGGGGTACTCCTGAAACCCGCCGCCAAATTTTCAATGCAGTTATTGTAAGACAGAAAAGACCTTTCAGAAGAGTCGATGGTACATGGGTACAATTCGAAGACAACGCCTGTGTCATAACAAATGAGCGAGGTGATGTCAAAGGTTCTGACATCAAAGGGCCAGTTAGCCGAGAAGCTGCTGAGAGATGGCCAAGGATTGCTGCAACAGCAAAACAGATTGTGTGAGGTGTGAAACATGGTGAGCAAGAAAGCAGGAAAACAGCGTCAGGCACAAACCGATGCCCCAATGCACGTACTCAGAAAGCGAATTCGTGCAAGATTGGTAACCGATGATCCAGATCTAGCATTAATCCGAACCGTAACTGTAAGAGTAGGCGATGAAGTAGAGGTCCTACGCGGTGATTTTGGATTCCCAAACAGTGTCAAGGCTGATTCTCGTGGAAAGAGACTTGGACAATCTCGCGGTCGTGCAGGAGTCAAATCGAGTATTGTTGGTGTCGAAACAAAGACCGGCTATGTACTAGTCGAGGGAGTTACCACCAGTACCGCTGATGGAAAAGAAGAAGCGCTCCCAATTCATCCTTCTAACCTTATAGTAACTAAGCTGTATGACGGAGATCCACTTCGAATTAAGCGAATCATGGAGAGAGCAAATGGAGGTGCTGAACAATGAGTAGCAGTCACATGAAGAGATTGACAATGCCAAGAAGTTGGCCACTAACCCGAAAGACAGACATTTGGGTTCAGAAGCCTAATCCCGGCGGTCACAGCGATGAGATGTGTATGCCCTTAGGGATTATCTTACGAGACGTTTTAGGCCTTGCTCATTCCAAAAGAGAGGCCAAGAGAATGGTTTCTACTCGACAAGTACTCGTTGATGGTAGAATCGAAACCGATGTAGGACGCGGAGTAGGAATAATGGATGTTCTAACCGTTGGCGAGAATCATTACAGATGTGTACTTGATGAAAATGGTAAGTTACGATACCGTTCAATTCCTGCAAAAGACTCCTCATCCAAACTCTGTAGAGTCATGGGTAAGACCACAATTCGCGGTGGTAAAACCCAGGTGCACCTACATGATGGTAGAAATTTTACTATGGATGAAGCACAAAAATACAACTCAGGAGACACATTAGTTGTCTCACTTCCAGACCAAGAAGTCTCAGGACATCACGCATTCTCTGAAGGAGTGCTAGCATACCTTACAGGTGGAAGTCACATTGGCAGTACTGCCAAGGTAGTCTCAAAGGATGTAAAGCGTTCATCAAAGGCTAACGAAGTCCAATTTGAGGAATTCGGAACAATCGCAGATTATGTGTTTGTAATCGGGTCTGAAAAGGACTTACCATTGGAGGTGGAAGCATGAGTGAAGCTGCAAACCCAATGTTAACCCCACGCATCGCCAAAGTAACCGTGAATATCGGCGTTGGCGAAGGCGGAGCACGGCTGCAATTAGCGGAAAGAGTGCTTGAGCTTCTAACTGAAATGAAACCGGTTAGGACACTAGCGAAGAGCACTAACCGTGACCTTGGAACCAGAGAAGGTGCACCGATTGGCTGTAAGGTTACAATGCGTGATTCCGATAAAGCAGAGACATTCCTTAAGAATGCATTTTGGGTTAGGGAAAATACACTACCCGCTTGGAATTTTGATCAATCTGGCAACCTATCTTTTGGAATTGCCGACTATACAGATTTCCCAGAGCAGAAGTATGATCCAGACATTGGAATCTTTGGCATGGACATCAATATCGTACTCGAACGCCCCGGTCATAGGGTATCCCGACGTCGCCGTAGAGCGGCTAAGGTAGGGATGCCACACAGAGTGGGCAAGAACGAGTCCAAGGAGTGGTTCAAACAACACTTCGGACTTACCCTAGTGGAGGAGTGAAGCATGGCTAAAGATCATGGAGAAAGTATCGGTAGAAGCAATGGTTGCCGTCGCTGCGGACGCAAGCGAGGAATGATTCGCCGACATGGATTGAGATTATGCCGCCAATGT
Organism: Methanobacteriota archaeon; assembly: GCA_002708385.1. GTDB lineage: Archaea > Thermoplasmatota > Poseidoniia > Poseidoniales > Thalassarchaeaceae > MGIIb-O1. The sequence goes on from PANM01000032.1 coordinate 20,203, forward strand.
TTCCGAGATGTGGCGCCACAAATCGGGTTCAAGAAGTATACATGAGGGGTGATGAAGAATGCAATTTGATCCATTAAGTGACGCTTTTGTCCGCATCTTCAATGCGGAGCAAGCAGGACATTATGAAGTGACTGTTAGTCCTGCTAGTAAACTACTAGGAAGTATGCTTTCAATCATGCAAAAATCCGGATATATAGGTGAATATCAGAAAATAGAAGACGGCCGTGGTGGAGGCTTCCGAGTTGAACTGATCGGGGCGATTAACCGCTGTGGTGTAATAAAGCCACGTCATTCAATCAAGAGGACTGATTACGATAAGTGGGAATCAAGATATCTTCCAGCACAAGATTTCGGACTTTTGATTCTAACAACAAATCAAGGTGTAATGAATCACCACGATGCAAAGAAGGAGAGAGTTGGCGGGCGTTTGCTCGCATATATTTTCTGAGGGGGTAATGAGGATGCCAAAGTTGGATATGATTTCACACAGTATCAAATTCCCAGAAGGAGTTTCCGCTACAATCGACGGTCACAACGTTACCGTAGCAAAGGATGGCAAGTCACTGACCCGTGAGTTCCGTCACCACCGCGTCGAGGTTCGTGATTCAGCCGATGGGTTGGAGGTGTTCGTTAACCTACCACGTCGTAAGGAAAAAGCACTTGCTGGTACCTGGGCTGCACATCTCAACAACATGGTCCGAGGCATTGATACGGGCTTTGAATACAAATTAAAGGCGGTCTATTCTCACTTCCCTATGACGATTAAGGTTCAAGGAAATGAGATGACTATCACCAATCTATTCGGTGAAAAGGTACCCAGAGTCGCAGCGCTTCCATGGTCACCTGCCGAGGTAGAAGTAAAGGTGGCAAATAAGACAGATGTTACAGTAATTGGAGCAGATCGAGAAAAGGTAGGCCAAACTGCGGCCAATATAGAACGCGCTTGTAGAATCAAGAAGAGAGATAGGCGTATTTTCCAAGATGGAATTTACGTTGTATCAAAGGGGAATGAGTAAGGAGGAGTTTGAATGGATTACGATAACATGACAGTAGCCGAGCTCAAAGATCTACTAAGGGAAGCAGGATTGCCTGTTTCTGGTAAAAAGGCCGATTTAATCGCTAGATTACAGGATATGGGTAATTCTTCCGTAGAAAGTCAAGAATCTGATCAGGCAGATGAAGATTTTGAAATCGAAGAAGAGGAAGACGAATTCGAATCCGATGATTTCTTCGAAGATGATTGGGACGATTTGCACACCGCACGACAAAAGCCAGTTCTCGATGATGCTACCAAGGAAGCACTTGCAACCCGCGCAGCCCAGAAGAAAAAGACACCAACATTCCGCAGACAAGAATGGTTCCGCTACAAGAGACTCTCCCGTACTGGATGGAAGAAGCCACGCGGTGACGACTCAAGTCAGAGAAAGAACCGGAAATATAGGTCAGCTTTAGTCCGTGTTGGCCATGGAAAAATTGCTGCAGCACGTGGCCTTCATCCATCAGGATTCGAAGAAGTCCTAGTCAACAATAGCAGTGACCTCGAAGGTCTGGACCCCGAGACTCAGGCAGTTCGAATTGCCAAGACTGTAGGTAACAGAAAGCGTTCCTCTATACACGATAGAGCAGATGATTTGGGGCTTAGGGTATTGAACCGACGGAGAATCGCTCGGAAGGGGGATTTGCGATGATGATTACAAATCAAAAGAGACTCGCGGCTGCTATATTCAGTCAACGAGAAGGTCGTACTGTAGGTGTACATCGAATTTGGATTGACAAGGATTATCTTGATGATGTCTCAAATGCAGTTCAGAAGGACGATGTAAGAAGATTAATCGATGAGGGCATCATAAAGGCAAGACCATTGGTTGGAACAAGCCGCTCCAGAGCTCGAAAAGCCTCTGCTCAGAAAGCGAAGGGCCGAAGAACAGGTCAAGGTTCCAGAAAGGGTTCCTCAAATTCCCGTAACCCTCGTAAGCAACGATGGATGAGAACTATTCGTGCTCAAAGAAGGACTCTAAAAGACATGAGAGAAGATGAATCACTAACCTCTTCCGAATACCGTTACTACTACAGAAAGGCAAAGGGCGGATCATACCGTTCAGTCTCTCACATGAAGTCGAATATGGAAATCGATGGAATTAAGCTCGGAGGGGAGCAGTGATGGCACACGGAAAAAATCAGAGGCTACGTTTCAAGCGACGCCGAAATGGTGAGACAGATTATCGACGCAGAATGAAGATGCTTCGCGGCGGTTCGGCAAGAGCTGTAGTAAGGGTTACTAATACCCAAACCATTTGTCAATTGGTAAGTTATCAACCAACTGGAGACAGCATCGATGTATCAGTTGACGGTCGAACCCTTGTGGACAAATTTGGATGGCCATTAGATGTGTCACGAAAATCCACCTCTGCAAGTTATATTTCTGGATACGCAATGGCTAAGTTAGCAATGACCGCAGGTCATAATAAAGCGATTTTAGACATCGGGCTTGCTGCATCAACACCTGGTAACAGGGTTTTTGCAGCCCTGAAGGGTATGATCGACGCGGGCTTAGAAATTCCACATGGAGAAGACGTTTTACCTTCTGATGATCGAATAAATGGCTCACATATCGGTGACTCAATTGCAAAGGCAGTTGAGTCTACAAAGAAGTCAATTGAGGAGGCTACAGCATGAGCGATGAAGAATCTGAAATCATAGAGACGGCCCCTGCAATCGCTCCAGGACTTGCTTTAGCAATGGCAGAACAAGAAGAAGGTCCTGTTCGTCGCCGACGTGGACCTGATCCATTGGCTGGCCTTAGAACTTGGCAACCAAGAACCCGCTTAGGTAGAATGGTTGCAAGCGGAGAAATTTTGACTTACGAACAGGCATTAGACACTGGCCTTCCAATCCGAGAAGTAGAGATTGTTGACGCACTTTTACCGGGATTAACAGACGACGTGCTGGCCGTTAATATGATTCAGAGAATGACAGACTCAGGTCGTCGTGTTAGATTCAATGTTTTGTGCGTTGTCGGTAATAGCGATGGTTACGTAGGTTTAGCAATATGCAAAGGAAAGGAAGTAGCTTCTACAATTCGCAAGGCAATAGACAAGGCGAAATTAAATCTCATTCCAGTAATGAGGGGTAATGGCTCTTGGGAATCTAGTGGTGGCCAAGGAACTTCCGTGCCACTAAAGATCACAGGACGCTCTGGCTCAACACGAGTTACTCTGATGCCGGCACCTGCAGGCAAGGGTCTGGTCATTGGAGATTATGGCCGAAGAGTACTACAATTAGCTGGAGTCACAGATGTTTGGAGTAGATCCTCCGGACAGACACGAACCACAATCAACTACGCCAAAGCAACCTTCAATGCACTTGTTGAACTAAATAAGACAAGAATCGGCGAGGGCGACAGAAGACGCCTCAATATTACAAGCGGGAGGGGAGAACAATGACTTTCCTAATAGTAAGAGTTCGAAGTGACCGCGGAGTAGAAAGAAGCATCAAAGACACTATGGCTATGCTAAATCTAACGCGGGTAAACCATGCGACTATTGTCCCAGAAAGCTCAACCTATGCTGGAATGTTGCAGAAATCAAAGGATTTCGTAACTTGGGGCGTAGTGGATGCTGCAACAATAGAGCATTTACTGAAAGAACGTGGCCGTATGGTGGGAGATAAGCCAGTGGATGATGCAGCCATAAAGGCTGGTTCCAACTTCAAATCCGTGAAAGCTTTCTCCAAAGCATTAGCCTCCGGTGAAGCTACAATGAAGTCGGTTGAGGGATTAAAACCAGTTCTTCGACTACATCCACCAAGAGGCTCGAAGGGCTGGGGTGGAATCAAGCGAGCCTACGTAGTAGGTGGAGCATTAGGATTCCGAGGCGATGAGATATCATCTCTAGCCGAGAGGATGATTTGAGGTGAGATGAATGGTATCAAGAACAAACAAATTCCGAGGTCGCTCACGCTACCATGGTCGTGGTAAAAAGGCAGGTCGAGGCGCAGGTCTAAGAGGTGGTCGTGGTAATGCTGGGATCAACAAGCACAGACTGATGACTCGTCTGAAATATATGCCAGGACACTGGGGAATGCATGGCTTCAATCGGCATCCAAAGTTGAGAAATGTAAATGTCAGTATTAACCTTCTTCAAGTATCTCAGATGGCAGATTCAGATTCAATCGATCTAACTGAAATGGGTTACGATAAACTTCTTGGAAGCGGAAGGATTGATCGTGCCCTCAATATCATTGTAGGCTCTGCAAGTGCTCGTGCAATTGAGAAGGTAGAAGCAGCCGGTGGTTCAGTAAATCTCAGTGATGACGACGAAGCCTGGGAAGAAGAGTGAATTACATAATTTAGAATTCAAAGAAGGTGAGTAAATGGTTGAGAGACGTCCTTCAGTTCTGGGTATTGTAGCAATATCCCTAGTCTATTGGGGTGCTTTGGCTTGGTGGCAGCAAGACGCCCTATTTGGAACCGATTCAGACGCTCAAATGAAAGCCATGACAATGTATGCTACTTCCTTCCCGTACCTTGGTTTTGTGATCTGGGGTACTTCAAATGACCTACCTGAAAGCATAGCAGAAATTCCCTACTTGGGACGTATGCTAAAGCCAGTTGTTTGGTTAGCTTTCATGGCATTTTTCTTCGGTTGGGGTCTAGAAGACTCTTCAACGGTTGGATTCCTATTAGTCGGTGTTGGTCTTCTCGGACTTGGCGCAGGTCTGGCTTTGGCTTGTTTAATGTATTCAGGTTCAGAATCCAGCAGACTTTACGCATTGCAGAGATTGGTTGATGTTTATCCGTCGATTACAAAACCCGACGGACACGTTAGATTCAATCAAAAACTCTGGACTACAACTCTTGTTCTAATCATCTACTTCATGATGACCAACGTCATGATTTGGGGTCTCTCAGAATCTACTCTGGACGTCTTCTCATCATTCAGAGCCATCATGGCAGGTGCCTCTGGATCTATCATGCACTTAGGAATCGGCCCTATCGTAACAGCGTCGATTATCATGCAACTTTTCGCTGGAGCGAAAATCATCCAATTGGATTTGCAGGATTCGGCAGACAAGCAGCTGTACCAAGGAGTTCAGAAGATTCTGGTTCTGCTGATGATTCCTATCGAATCCATTCCTCAAGTCTATGGTTTCCTAGACCCACATGAGGACATAATCATTCAGTATGGTTTAGGATGGGCTAATGCAATAATCGTGGCTCAGTTGTTTGTTGGTTCATACTTGGTATTCTTGCTCGATGAACTTGTGAGTAAGTGGGGTATTGGAAGCGGTATTTCCCTCTTCATCGCAGCTGGTGTTGCTCAATCCACATTCGTTGGAACCCTTTCCCCAATCGCAACCGTGCAAGGTTCTCCTTATTCATTACAAAATCCGCCTTCTGGGACTCTTCCGATGATTTTCTACACATTGAGAACTGCAACCAATGCCGAATTAGTTTCTCAGAATGGTTTCGAATTGATTTTGCTGAACCACGCTAATCCTGTTGCTGCACTGATTTCATCGATTATAGTATTCCTAGTAGTAGCATACGCAGAATCGAGCAAGTTGGAATTACCATTGACTCATGGAAAGGTCAGAGGCCATAGAGGCCAGTATCCTATTCGATTAGTTTATGCTAGTAACATACCCGTGATTTTGATGGCTGCGTTACTCGCTAACGTTAACATGTTCACACTATTATTCTGGTCACATCCAGTCCTTTCCACAGTGCCAATTCTCGGTAAAAATGGATCTTACAGCATAGCTGAATGGTTCGGTTCGTATGAACCTGGAGCTACGACTCCATCTGGTGGATTTGCTTGGTATTCATCTATGGTGAACGGAGTTGGTGACTGGCTTATTCCACTACTAAATCAACAAGGCGATGCCTACGGTCACGAACTCTGGCAAATCATGGTCCACGTGATTGTCTATGTTACATTCATGACTGTAGGGTCGACCATATTTGCGAAGTTTTGGATCGAGACCACAAACATGGGAGCCAAAGATGTAGCCAAGCAAATAGAAAGAACAGGTATGCAAATTCCTGGATTCAGGAAGAATCCTGTTGTCTTAGAGAGAATTCTTGAGAGATACATTCCACCTGTTACAGTATTCTCTGGTGCATTCGTAGGTCTGCTTGCTGCAGGCGCTGATCTTCTCGGTACGGTTGGTAATGCAACCGGTACTGGATTACTACTTGCAGTAGGAATTATCCTCAGAACATATGAACAAATTCAGAAGGAACAAGCCATGGAAATGCATCCTGTATTGAGAGAATTCTTTGGCGCAGAGTGATCTAAACTCAGTTTATTTTTTCCGCTTTTTTTAATTGGAAAAATATAGCGCTGCGTTTATATCTCAAATCTGGCCAATAGCCGCGCAGTACTCCGATTAACCTCTATATCCTTCTAGTCATATTCAAATACCGAAGGTGGGTCGGCGACCTGCTGCGTTAGACTGGCGTTGGAGACTGAGGACTTTACAGTCCGGTGAAGTATTCCATCAAGTCAGACGTAAGCCGAGGAAATGCAGTCGCGAACTTGATTCGCGATAAAGAGGTGAACCACGTTCAACTTGACCCCCGACCATAGGGGGTGCAAGAAGCAGATTATTTCGATTCAAATTCAAAAATAGAATCGGTGATCCTGCGTCAATTTTCAATAAGAATCAGCAAAAACTTGTGATCCACTCGATACTTCCGTTAGGATTGTGATTCC
>PANM01000033.1 GCA_002708385.1 Methanobacteriota archaeon
ATTAGGCTAAGTGAAATCCTTGAAGGAGGGGAGAAAGTAATTCTCTACTTTTATCCTAAAGATTCGACGCCTGGATGTACTAAGCAAGCCTGTGATTTTAGGGATAATTTTGACAGATTAAAAGCAGTAGGATACCGAGTTATTGGGGTTTCAAAAGATTCCTCAAAATCTCATTCCAATTTCATAAATAAGCATAATCTCAACTTCGAATTAATCGTCGATCAAGACATTGAATTGCATAACCTCTACGGAGTATGGAGAGAGAAGATGAATTATGGAAAGACATACCTAGGAGTTTCTCGATCGACTTTCGTTATTGGTTTAGATGGTAATTTTGAATTTGTTGGCTATAATGTAAGGGCTACTGGTCATGTTGAAAGGCTGATGAATGAACTCGGAGTTGAGAGTTAATGGATATCGACGAACGACGAAAAGTGGTATCTAGATACCTTCGTCGTTGCGTCACATACTCCGATGCTTCAATCGCTCGTAAAGTCAAGAGAGAAGAAGACCCTACGGAGATTGCTCGTTGGCAAGCGTTCCGTGAATTTACCGCTTTTTCTGCTACTGAGATAGAATCAGGTGCCTTAGATACATGGCTTACCGATGAAGAAGGAGATCCTCCACCACCTCCAAAGATAGGGGACGGTTCATACAAAATCGTTGTCGATGCCCTTGGATTTAGAGAAAGAAGAAGCTGGCTAGCATCTTTACTTATGCCAAAACCAGTGGTTCTTGTTGGGACTAAGTCAATATCAGGGGTAGAAAATATAGCACCGATGTCTTCAATCGGTGTTGTTTCAAATCACCCTCCTCTTCTAGCCCTTTCACTGTCTGAAAATAGAGAAGGAAGACCCAGAGACACTCTAGTAAATTTACAAGAGGGCGGGATTGGTTCAGAGGCTTCGATTTTTGTATTGAATGCAGATTTAGAATCTGCAAGTGCTGTGAACAAAACGGTCAAACTTGTACCTAGAGAAAAATCGGAATGGGATTTCTTACCTGAATCACCACCAAACTATGAATCCGCACTTTGTGCAATCAGATGCAGGGTTGTAGATTTTTACAAATTACCTGAAGATGCGGTTAGTACTCTAGTAATTTTCAGAGTTGAAGAAATAGAGGCTCCAGTAGGAGTTGATTCCACATCACTTCCAGTAAAGCTATTCCAAATAGGATTTGACCAATTAGGGCCTGGGCCAAATGATTCAGATTGGAGAAGCAAAATAGATTATGCTTGATTCTCTGATAACTGACTCCATTGAGCAACTCCAAGCATGTGTTTCTCAGTATCAACTCTCATGTTGAGCCCAGCAATCATTAACAGAGTATCAGATTCGTTTAATGCGAAAATAGGAAGGCTATTTTGCTCCCCAAGAGTCTGAATTTTTCGCCGACAAACATCTTGTTGAGTTGGCATATGTTTGAGTGAGCCTAAATCAGCAAGAAGCATATCTCCTCGAGCCAAATTCTGAGCCATTCCATCTAGATTTAATCGATGTAAATCATCAGGCTTGATATAATGTACATATCTTTCCGGTTCGTCGATTAGTTTGTGGGTTCTTTCCGACCATATTTCCTTTCCTAAATCATGAAAAGAATCATTGTTTTGAGGACCGGGGTCAGCAGTTCTAGGTCCTCTTAGGATTTGTTCCGCTGGCTTAGCCGGGTCGGGTAAGCCGAGTAATCTGAAGAGATTAACCACGTATTAGGCGAGGACTCTTTCCCAATGAGTGCTTCGCTTTTTTATGGTGAAAGAGAACGGTTATTGAGAGTCTTTGGATAAGCGGTCATTCTTCTTCTTTAGAAGATTCGGAGTCCTCCAACAGTTCACTCAAGACCTCTTCATCAACCCTTTCAGTCGATCTTGTTTCCTCATATTGTTTATCGAGTTCATCACTTTGAATTGCATTTTGATTAATTTCATCAAAAACCTCTTCAGTTTTTGATAAATCTTTAGTCTCCTCGAACTTGGTCTCTTTACGTTCTTTGTTCTGCTTATTCCCTGTTTTTTTATTGAACGGATCAAATTCAGGATTATCGAAGGCATCGTCCATGGAAACCTTCCTTCGCCCTTTAGCATAAGGCGGGGCCTCAATCAAATCGTTTGGATTACGTGATTTAACGTAGAAGAATCCTCCTCCGCCGGCTAAAATCAGAATAATCAAAACGAGTCCAATAGGTGATGTTATTGCTTCAGCAAAACTAAACGGGGCCTCTTCAATATTCATTGTAATCACCATAGAATCACTCAATGATTCGTCTGATGCAGTTAATTTAATTGAAATCGTTCCAGAAGTGTCAGTTTTCCAAACAAACCACTTCCCAACATAATCCTCGTCGTCTGAGGGGTTGCCATTTCCATCACTGTCTTTTGTTACATCTAAATCCCATACGTAAATCATATTCTCCATATCAAAGATAGAGTCGATTGTTAAATTAGCACTCAGAACAACTGAGTCTCCAATTGTTGGATTTTGGTTGTTGACCATTGCATGGGCATCTGGTTTGATATTATTGACTATGATTGGAATTTCTACAGATGCTGTCTCACCATCATCATCCATAGTGTGGAATATTATCGAAGATGGTACATTTTGGGCATCTGGCCAAGATCCAACAAATTTGGTTCCCTCAATATTGCAATCATCGTCCGTATTTCCATTTTCATTAGTGTCAACATCTGGCTCTGTGTCGAAACAATTGACTAGATTTTCAGCATCACCAATAGTGTCCCAGACACTAGCGGTAATACTAATTTCATCATCTTCCGCAACCGGAAGTGGATTACTTATTGGGTCGATTGAAGGTGCGATATTTATCACGTCTATTGCAATGATCAATGGTTCTGAGCTGACGCCATCGTCATCGGTTACAGAAAGAGTGGCAAGATGCATTTCCGATGTTGTGTAAACATGTTGTATACTAGAATACTGGCCAATGCTTTCCGATTGTATTTCAGGATGATTTTCAGCATCAGGTTTCCAGAGATGAATGAGATTACTAATATCATTAGGCGAATCTTCGGCCCATCCACGAATTTCTATTTCGTCTCCCTCATTAATTGTGTAAACACCTCTAGAATCAGGAGTAAGTCTTGTGCCTGAAAGCCATACCTCGGCTCCAAGATTTGATGGTGCGATATTAGTGACTTCGACAGTTACCTCCTCGGTTACAGTTTCACCATCGTCATCCATTGCTATGACTTGAATTGTATAATCGCCTTCTGATGCGGGAGATACTGTACACCTTGAACTAACGGTGCTTCCTTCTTCGCAAGCAGCCTGCCATGAAATGTCAACAGGAGCTATTGGGTTATTTGTATCAACGTCTTCCCTATGAGTTACTTCGAATGTTACTGAAGAAAGAACAGGAATTGAATATTCAGAAGCCTCGACAATTATCTCCGGTGGTCTATTGAGAACATCCACAGTTTTCTCAATTGTATCAGTATCACTTTCTCCGTCGGTAATTGTCAAGCGAACTAAATACTCTCCATCATCATCCCAAGTAACCTCGTGTATACAATCATCGTCTTCGATAAGTTGCATATTTCCTGTGGTTGATTCAATCTCAAAAACACAGTCGAGAATTCCTCCATCGGGGTCAACCGAATTTAACCCGTTTAGTGATGCAGTTTCAAATGTTTGAATGGGTGAATTAATACTAAGATTAGCTATTGGTAGTCTACCGATGTAAAGGCTAAATGTACCCATGTTATTACTTCGATTTCCGTCGTTTGTGATTTCCTCAGCTTCGTCCACAACAAATACCAATCCAGCATTGCCAATTTGTTGTCCAGCAGGAACAACCCAATTCAATTCAACTCGCTGCTCTTGCAAACTATACAATGATGGTACGTAAGTTGTTTCAGTAAATCCATCAGGCCCAGTAACCTTGAGATTGGTAGAAGGCGAAGTAAGTATACCTCGATTAATTACAGGGACACTAAAAGTCAGGAGGTCGTTTGGAACTGCATTGAATCCTATTGCTGGATTCAAGGTAACAGTTCGATTATTTCTGGTCCTCTCCACAGTGACTCCAGCAGCATCGGCAATCAAATCTACTGGGTGAGTGTTCTGATCGGTTATCAAAGTTGAAGTTCCAACTAATGGACTTGCTCCATCAATCCAAGCAATCACTCCGTGAGACCCGTGTTCAGTCCCTCCATTAGAACCATCTTGACTATTTCCACTATTGAAATCAACAGTAAATTGGCCATTTGCATCTGTTGTAAAGGCCCTGTAATCCTCTTCAATTTCGTATCGAAATTCAACATCCTGATTTGCAACCGGACTACCTACAGAATTAGTTACAGTTACTGTGGCATCTAGTTGCATATCTAAAGGCGATAATTGATACTCAAGATCAACATTTAATGATGTACTAGCAGAAGCAGGAGTGTAAGAAGTCAGAGAACTAACTAGTGAGAATCCTAAACTTTGGGTCGCTGAACTTTTGATATTATTTTTTATTGCAGGACAGTACCATTTGTAGCCAGTTTCCTCTCCATTTGAATTCGATGTGGTGATGTTGTAAGACTGTTCGCAACCGGAATATGTTACTCCTGAAAATCCTCTAGATACAACATCCCATTCAGTGTAATTACTTCCAACTATGTCATCTGGGATAGTCAACCCATCAACACTTGTTGTCCCAGAGAAATTTGTGTAAGCAGTATACTGAGAATTCCACGATTCACCTACGCTAAGTGGAAAATCATATCCTTCTGTAGGTGGATCATATTCATTCGAAACTACTAATTCAGCGACATCAACATTGACACACCACCAAAGGAAATCTGCGCAGAAATCAATTTCGACGGTAGCCTCTTGAGAAATTGTACCCAAATCTGATGCTCGGTAAATTTCAATCGTATCCATTTCTACTGTCAAATCACCATTTTGTCCGTCCAAATTTACATTTTGAGCGTCGAAATCACCATTAGATTCTACTTTGTATACTATAGTGGAAACTCCCCCGATATTCTGTGTGTAAATTTCTACAACCTCACTGACCAGGCTCCCAGTTAATGTTTGGACATTAGTGCTTACACCAGATGAAGCAATGAAGTCTCTAACATCCAGATACCCATTGTAATTCCATGTGTCACCTATTCTCCAGTTTGGTACATCGACTATTCCGCTAGGATTTCGACTTGTTTCAGAAGTGAAGTTTTCGTCTGAGAGTCTTGCTTCGGTGTCGATTTCACCAGCGAAACCCATGATAGGTGTCAGAATTACCATCAAGGCGAGTATGAGGCCCTTGAATCGCAGATTTACCATGAATCTGTGCAGACTACGTCTGCACAAGAACCTCTCTACTGAGTGTTTTGGCCTAAAAAACCAAATCTAGGTTATTGAATTCACAATAAATCTGCTAATTCATCTTGAATAAATTGTACAGCTTCAAGAATCTCACTCTTATCTCGAGCACCGGTAATTACCATCTTTCCAGATCCGAAAATCAGACAAACCACACGAGGGTAATCAAGTCTGTAAATCAGGCCAGGGAACTGCTCTGGTTCATATTCTACTTTATCGAAAGGAAGGTGGAAGGTAAGGTTGTTCAGGTTCAATCTACGAGGCATTTCTGCTAAGGGTTCACCTTCACGAATTCCACGAATTCTTGGGTCATCATCTTCTATTTCTTCATCAGTAGCAGGTCTAATCCCACCCTTGACATCGATAACGCGTGTGTGATTGTCATCCATTCTAGCAGTTCCTAAGTAATCTTCCGGATAGTGTAAAGCGTAGGTTGCAACCATATTTTGGACTTCGATTTCTACATCATCCAGTTCCCAAGTTTCAATTCCTGCAGCTCTCAGATCTCCAATCATTCTCTCTATTCCAGTATGGATGTTGTCCCTGTTCTTTCCACCTGTGCAAACCGCACGGCCAGAACGGAACATTAAGATGGCAAGTTTCGGATCTACAACACGGTAGACTACACCAGGAAACTGTTCTGGTTCATACTCACAATTCAGCTGGATGGCAATGTCAGGTAGGTCAAGCTCCTCCGCAACTCGGGTGGATGCAACTACGTTAACGACTGTCAGAAGTTCTTCATCACTCTTCATAACCTGCCGCACTTATGAACTACTTATAAAGAATCGTTGTTATTCAGGAGACTTACAATACCATTTCATTTGTCTAAATTCTAAGTTTTCAAACAATTCTTACACCTTTTGCGCCCAAGCGAGAAATCAAGGGTGTACCTCCTGCAACTTCAATGGCTTCTGCAACTCTTTGCGGTTGTTCTGTAAGGGCGACCATACAACCGCCACCACCTGCACCAGTTAGTTTTGCTCCGAGGGAGTGTGGCAGAACCGCTTCGACCAAAGCATCCAGTTCACGACTGCTGACTTCTAGCAACTGTAATTTCTCGTGACAAGTATTCATGGCCATTCCAACCGCTTCTAAATTCCCGGCACCGAGAGCGGCTAATCCAGCGTATGTTATTTTTGAGATAGCATCCATTTCCTTATGTTTAGAGGGGTCGTCATTGAGTAATTTTGCAACTCCAGCAACCATGTCTCCGGTTGGGGATCCGATACCTGTGAACCCTAGAACTAACCAAGCATCAAGATTGTCTGGTAATTCTACTTCACAAATGGACCATTTTCTCATACCTTCAGGAGTAACTAGAGAGGAATCAAAAACATGTCTTGTTCCTGAAACTTTTTGTCCAGATACAACAATGCAGCCACCCATTGCGCTTGTAGCAGTATCAGTAGGGCTAGCGCGCCCAAGTTGCGCCTTTGCCTCTGCTGCATGCCCTATTTTTGCTAATTCTATGACATCTAATTCGCAATCAGAATCCAACAATTTCTGAACTGCTGCGCCCATAGCATTCGAAAGAGCAGCAGAGGAGCCCAATCCTGCTGCAGAAAACAAATCACTGTTGATTGAAATCTCCAATGGTTTTCCGTCGTAGTTGAATACATCCTCGAGGATATGAGAAAGATGAGGATGTTTCTCACTCTGAAATGGCATGCCTTCAATTGTCCAAGCATCTGACTCAATGAGCTCGACTTCAACACCTGAGTCTATAGCAACTGCAACCGCGGGATGGCCATAGACAACCGCATGCTCACCAAACAGGATACATTTCCCCGGGGCGAAGGCCTTCACCATAGTCAGTCCTAGCACCACAGGGAGATTAGCATTGGGGATACAAATCATGTCAGCAAATTGAAGCGGTTGATTGAAGGTCCGGCCACACTTGCGAGTACTAATCAGGCCCAAGCCTGCAGGTGATAGATGATGGAGCACCCACTTCTTCAGACCTACGGCCCACTGGATGGGTGGATGATTCTCTTACTAATTGGAGGGTTATCCATTGGCTTTTTCCTCTACCAACTTCAATTAGCTATTCGACTGGTAATGCTTGGTTCCAGTGATGACCGTTTTGACTCACTCGGGAAGAGAGTATGGGAAGTTATCACCGGCTGGTTAGGTCAGAAAAGAGTCCTCGAAGACAGAGTCATTGGAATTATGCACGTGCTGATGTTTTGGGGTTTTTTGATGCTCTCAACCGACATGTTTGACTTGGCCACTGCAAATTGGTTCTCTGGTGAAGCATTGCCTAGTGCTCTAGTAGGACCTTGGAATGGGTTAGTAGAACTTGGTTATACAATGGGTCTAGTCGGTTGTGTCGCAGCACTTACGCGCAGAGTTGTATTCACTCCTGAGAAACTAAAGGGTAAATCTCAACTTGAAGGCAACTTCATTCTTTTCCTAATCATGACTATTACAACGACCTCATTCATCGTAGAATCCGGTGAATCCCCTTCTTCAACTTGGGAACCACTGGGGTATTGGTTCGCTGAACAAGGCACCACAGAAGGACAAGTAATTACGGCCTATTGGGCTCATATGTTGGCGATTTGTACATTCTTCGTACTAATTCCAATGTCTAAGCACATGCACCTCGTTATGGCCTTCCCGAACGTATTCTTCTACGATACCGAGCCAATGGCAAAGATGCAGCCATTAGCAGTGAATGATAGCGGCCAAGCAGTTCCTTTGGAAGACTTGGACATCGAGGCATTTGGAGTTGCGAGTTACGAACAATTCTCATGGAGACAACTCATTGATGGCTGGGCTTGTACTACCTGTGCAAGATGTCAAGATGTTTGTCCAGCCTACGAATCTGGCAAGGCATTGAACCCAATGCAAATCGTACACGACGTCCGAGATTATGCTAATGACCACGCCCCAATTCTACTCAAGGGTGAAACTCCTGATGAGAGTATTCTAGACCGAATGAGTGCGGATGCTGTTTGGGCTTGTACTACATGTCACGCATGTGTCGATGCTTGCCCGGTTTACATCGAGCACGTACCTAAACTCACAGATCTTCGTCGGAACGCAATGATGGAGACAATGGAATATCCAGAGGAATTGAATGTTGCAATGGGTAACCTAGAATCCGCATCAAATCCATACGGATTCGGTATGCATGAGCGTGGCAACTGGGCTGAAGGACTTGACATCAAGATTGGTGAACCGGCAGAATACATCTACTTCGTAGGTTGTGCAGCAAGTTTTGACGAGAGGAATCAGAAAGTTGCAAGAGCGACTATTGGTTTGCTAAATGAAGCCGGATTAGATGTTGGTATTCTAGGAATGCAAGAAGGTTGTTCTGGAGATCCTGCCCGACGAGCAGGAAATGAGTACCTTTTCCAAATGCTTGCAGAAACTAATATGATGACTTTCCAAGAATTAGGAGTAAAGAGAATAGTTGCATCCTGTCCACATTGCTTCCATACTCTAGGAAAGGAATACGCAGATTATGGCGGTGCAGAATTAGAGGTATTCCACCACTCTGAAATACTTGCCAAATTGCAAGAAGAAGGAAAACTTCCTGACGTTTCAACCGAAGAATCAGTCACCTTCCATGACCCATGTTATCTTGGGCGAATAGGAGGCATCGTAGACGAACCTCGAAACATTATTGGCGGTGTAGATAAGGAAGTTGAGAGACATGGTACCGATTCATTCTGTTGTGGAGCCGGTGGGGCTCAAATGTGGATGGAAGAAGATGCTGATAAGCGTGTCAATCAAATCCGTGCGAAGGAGATAGCCGAGACTGGATGCGATACAGTCGCAGTTGGCTGCCCCTTCTGTTCAATCATGGTCAAAGATGGATTAGATTCAGTCGGTGCTGAAATGGACGTCAAAGACGTAGCCGAGATTCTTTGGGAGCAAATAGTCGCCAGAGACGAAGAGATTCACGCAGCTGCTGCCGCAAATGCTCCTGAGTGATGCATAAATAGCGCAGTATACACGAGTAAGCATGAGTGACGAGTTCACAGTCTCAGGCTTGACGATTCCAAGAATCGCAATTTACGAAGGAGCAATACTTGTTTTGTGGGGTATCGCGGCATATATCATATCGGATCAATCTTCGATTACCGCAATGATTCCCTCATTCATGGGCGCTCCCTTGCTGGTTTTGGGAATACTATCCGAAAGGATGCCAAACATGCGTCATCACCTTATGCATGCATCCATGGTTTTGGCACTATTGATGGTGCTTGGAGGGGCAAGAGTTTTTGCCGATTTTTCAGAAATGTCTAACCTTGCAATTTCCTCTCACATTATCCTAATTTTCGTTGGAGTGACGTTCATGGTTTGTGGAATTATGTCTTTCCGCGCTGCTAGACTTGCTAGAGAAGCGGAGTGATAGTTTGTCCTCTCCTATAATCGGGGTTACTACCTCGATTAATTTGCGAGATTATGAAACTCCTGAGCAAGCAGTTGTAATGTTGCCTGCAAATTACCCAACTGCGATTAGAAAGGCAGGTGGGATACCTGTTTTGCTCACTGAAGGGGATGAGGTTGAAACATTACTCGACCGCCTTGATGGGATAATTATCGCAGGGGGTCGAGATATAGATCCGGCACGTTATGGACAAGAACCACATGAAAGTACCAACGACCTCCGTCCAGAACAGGATAGTTGGGAATCATTACTAATCGCATCTGCAATAGAAAGAGATCTACCAATGCTTTGTGTTTGTAGAGGCCATCAATTATTGTCTGTAGAGAGGGGAGGTAGGCTTCACCAACATCTACCAGAAACCCCCGGTCACGAAAGTCATGGTGCAACTGCTGGTGATTGGTCTAATCATCTAGTACAGATTGAGAAAGACTCGTTGTTGGCATCTGTAATCGGTACTGAAACCATGGCTAATTCCGGACACCATCAAGGAGTAGCAGATGCCGGAGACCTAACGGTGGTTGCAAGAACTGAAGATGGACTTATCGAAGCGGTTGAACTACCCGGAGCTAGTTTCTTGCTTTCGATACAATGGCATCCAGAAATGATTGACCAAACGAAAGTATTCAATGCATTAATTGAAGCAGCAAGGATTTAATCTCCAAATATTGACACCATCGATTTGATTTAGTCAACTAGCAAGTGACCTACGTATGAGTAAGCAGGCTCGGGCTCCTGTGATCGGCGTTACCGCCTGTAAACGAGACTCAACTTTTGGCCCTTGGAATATAGAAGCCGTAATCCTTCCATCAACTTACACTAACATTATCGAAGAAGCAGGTGGCCAACCTATTCTGCTTCCACCGGGTTGTTGCAGTTCCAATCTTGATTTTTTAGATGGGTTAGTTGTAGCTGGTGGCCCAGACATACATCCTTCGTTGTATGGACAGGAGCCTAGTGAACACGTATACTTGGCTCATCAAGATCAAGATGATTCAGAATCATCACTTATTAAAGCCGCATTAGAAAGGGATATTCCACTTCTTGGAATCTGTCGAGGAATGCAATTGATGTGTGTGCTTCATGGTGGCTCAATGCACCAACACCTACCGGAAACTCCCGGATTTGAGGAACACGGAGGGTGGAATGGAGAGGTGACAGAACATGGGGTGTCGATTATTGAAGGAAGTCATCTTCATGCAATAATGGGTGCCGAAATAATAGCTAATTCTACTCATCATCAAGGTGTTTCAAATGCTGGAAGCCTGCAAATAAGTGCTTATTCCAAACATGATAATTTGATTGAGGGTGTGGAGCGAAACGACAAGAGATTTTGCATCGGAGTTCAATGGCACCCAGAGCGCATTGGACATCTCGGATTGTATTGTGCGCTTGTTGAAGCGGCGCGGGGTTCTTGACGGATAAGCCGTGCAGCACAATCAGAATGACTCTCAGGGTCTACGACACACGTTCTCGCAAGAAGCGAGAATTCTCACCCCTAAACGAGGGTAGAGTTAGTATGTATGTCTGTGGAATCACTCCTTATTCCCCTAGTCATTTAGGGCATGCTCGTTGCTACCTAGCCTTCGATGTTGTACACCGTTGGCTAGAAGCTAGTGGCTACGAGGTTGATTACGTTCAGAACTTTACCGATATCGACGATAAGATACTCAATATTTCTGAATCTGAAGGTGTCAATTATTCTGTGGTTTCCAATAGAAATATTGAGGACTACTTCAAAGTAATGGATGCGATGAACGTCCTAAGGGCTGACCACTATCCTAGAGTGACCGAAACCATCCCCGAAATTATCGATATGATTTCGAATTTACAAGAAAAGGGGCACGCCTATGTTGGTGGGGATGGAGTTTACTTTGAGATAGACACAGCGCCAGAAAAATATGGTCAATTAACTGGTCAAACGCTTGAGATGGTTAGAGCCGGTGCTGGCGGTAGAGTAACAGATAGCGGCTCAGGAAAGCGAGATCATCGCGATTTTGCGCTTTGGAAATTAGCAAAGCCTGGTGAACCATCCTGGGAGAGTCCATGGGGTGATGGTAGACCAGGTTGGCACATTGAGTGTTCAGCCATGTCTCTCAATCACTTTGGAGAACAATTTGATATTCATGGTGGCGGACATGATCTTAGGTTCCCTCACCACGAAGCCGAGATTTTCCAATCTGAGTGTTGTACCGGATGCGAGCCTGTTGTAGGGTACTGGATGCACAACGGCTTCGTGAATGTC
>PANM01000034.1 GCA_002708385.1 Methanobacteriota archaeon
ATACACCGACTGTGAGAATGAGACTGAAGTGATGCTAGTATCACTATTCTTCGCTGCCCACAACCCATACGAGCATGATGATCCCGATGGTTTAGTGCCGGAGAGAGGGTGGGCGAATCCAACGGGAGTCCCCTCCTCGACAATCGTATGGGAATTCTTGAGTCAGTTTTCAACAGAAATCGATGAATCGATAACAATGTAACCGTTGTAGTGCTATTCCAAGAAATACAATAGCCCCTAAATTAGTAGGTTTGCAGTCAGCCCTTTCATAGGCTAGCCTCTGAAAGGGCTGACTGAAATCCCTTAGGTCTGGAATTGAAAATCAAAGGGTATTCGGATGGGTACCCTTTGATTCATAGTCGCTGTCTTGCGTGCCTTTGAGCATCAACGGCAGTGATTGCAGCCATGTGGACAACCTGCCTAACCGAGTCACCCCGCTGGAGTACGTGAGCAGGCTTGGCTAGACCCTCTAGAATTGGCCCAGTCATCTCTGCGCCAGCAATTCTCTGAAGCAATTTGTAGGCAATATTTGCCGAAGCCAGGTTAGGGCAAACCAATACATTGGCAGGCCCATCAAATTCCATGAATGGAAACTCGTTCTGACGGTCAGGAACAAGAGCAGTATCTGCCTGCATTGGGCCATCGATAACTAGGCCGCGATCTAATTCACGCGCCATTGCGATGGCTTCCTCAATTCGGTCAGTACGCAATTCGTTTGAGGTACCAAAGTTAGAAAATGAAAGCATAGCAACCTTTGGACTAACTCCAAATCTTCGAGCAACCTTGGCGGTTTGAATAGCAATTTCTGCAAGTGTTCTTGCATCTGGATAGATGTTGATAGTAGCATCAGCAATGAACATCAATTGACCATTTACAGTCATCATGTATAGACCCACAATTCGATGCGAAGAAGGGTCAGGGCCAATTGTTTGCAGGCATGGCTTCACGATATCTGGATAGTTATGAGCGATGCCTCCAAGATACCCGTCAGCATCTCCACAGTGTACCATCATTGGACCAAAGTAATTTGGTGACTTCAATTGGTTAATCGCATCCCTTCGTGTTAGTCCTTTACGTCCACGAAGTTTGTGTAATTCATCTGCATAATCACCACGCCTGCGAGGGTCATATCTTACATCGATAATTTCGCAATCAAAAGTAAGCCCGAGCTCTTCCTTGACAGCTTCGATTCGATCGGGGTGTCCTAAGAGAATTGGATCACATATCCCTTCCACGAGACATTGTGAGGCAGCCTTGATGATAGTAGGTTCTTCACCCTCTGAAAAGACAATTTTCTTACGGTCTTTTCTTGCTTGATTGATTACGTGTCGCATAATTGAACGAGTTAATCCTAACCTAGCCTCAAGGTCCTCTCTGTACTTTTGAACGTCAAATTCCTCTGCACTAATTCGCGCCATTCCTTCATCCACAGCGGCCTGAGCAACTGCGCTCGCTTCCCAAATTAGTACTCGCGCATCGAATGGTTTTGGAATTAGATATTCAGGTCCAAATTGCATTTGTTCTCCTGCATATGCAGCGGCGACTTCGTCCGGTACAGGCTCCTTCGCCAAAGCCGCCAGAGCCTTGGTTGCAGCCATTTTCATTCCTTCTGTGATTTCTGTAGCACGAACATCTAGTGCCCCACGGAAGATGTAGGGGAATCCGAGTACGTTGTTAATTTGATTTGGGAAGTCTGAGCGGCCGGTTGCTATGATTGCATCATCACGGACCGCTTGCACATCGGTTGGTAGAATTTCAGGGTCAGGATTTGCAAGAGCGAAAATCAATGGGCGTTCGGCCATAGATTCCACCATCTCTCCAGAGACCAGTCCACCTTTTGACAAACCGAGGAATACATCGGCATCCACCATTGCTTCAGCCAAACCACCATCATCTACGTCTCTGACAAAGGCGAGTTTGTATTCATTTAACTCACCACTATCACCACGTGATTTGGTAAGGATACCCTTACTATCACACATCATCAGATTATCCGCATTAACTCCTAGACGAAGGTAGTGCTGAGCACAAGAAATCGCACTAGCACCCGCGCCTGAAATCACTACTTTAACTTCTGAGACCTCCTTCTCGACTACTTCCAATCCGTTGATTAGAGCGGCACCAGAAATAATTGCGGTACCATGCTGATCGTCATGCATTACTGGAATATCTAATTCTGCGACTAGCCTTTTTTCTATTTCGAAGCATTCTGGCGCCTTGATATCCTCTAGATTGATTCCTCCGAAAGTGGGAGCAATCGCCTTTACGGCTTCGACAAATTCGTCAACGTTGGTTCGATCAACTTCTATGTCGAAGACATCAATATCTGCGAATGCCTTGAATAAGAGACCTTTTCCTTCCATTACCGGCTTTCCTGCTAGGGCGCCAATGTCACCCAAACCAAGCACCGCTGTACCATTACTGACTACGGCTACTAGATTTCCCTTGGAGGTATATTTGTACGCGTCATCAGGGTTCTCAGCAATCTCTTCACAGGGGTATGCTACTCCTGGAGAGTAAGCCAAAGATAATTCCCTAGCGGTACCATGTGGTTTTGTCGGTTCAACCCGAATCTTTCCCGCAGGGTCTGCGGCATGGTATTCTAGCGCTTCTTGGCGCAGTCGGTCGTCGTCCATACCTGTACCTCGAGAATCTTCGGGCCATGCCTCCCTCTTTGATGCTATCCTACAGAATTCGGTCGTTTTATCGGCCTAGTGTAATGCGTTTTCTAGTGGCCCACCTCCCTCTCTAGAGGGAGAAGTATGTAAAAATCAAGAGACCCACCCTTTCTTAACGTGTAAGAGTAGGCCAATGAATTGTTATCATGCCTAATCGTCGTGACCTGCTGAACAAGCGTAGGTCTGCATTGCTTCTCGCAACTTTGATGATTTTACTACCATGGACTGCATTTTCCGATGTAGATGAATTGGAAACTGCACAAGATAATCGGCAAGCCTCTCAAGTTGTTTGGGGTGCCTCTGGAAGTAATGACACAGGATGGATTGATTTGGTTGCCACCGGAGCAGATCCGGATAATGGGAGTTATGCGTATGGAGATTTATTATTGCCATTTGCTCCCGGAGCCGAGATTTCGAATATGACTTTCGAAATTGCAGTAAACGGCTCTGATGGATATTGGGCCAATGAGCCTCAAATCACCCTTTTAGATACTCAAACACCAATTCTAGATTGGAGAGGAAATGGCGATCTCGGTCGTCAAAATCAGATGGAAAATAATCCACCAAATGTTCAGAATGGTACTCTAAGCACTTACCTCAAACCAAATTCAATTTCAGATGCTTCTTGGGAAATACCAGCTGGAGTGACCCTCACAGATATGGTGATTGAAGCATTACGTCCAGCGGATCCAAAGATATCCTACACAGCAGTCGACATAGAGATTCACGATTATGTAGCTAATCCCATTGATGGGCGACTGTACATTTTACTAGATGATGATTTACTCCACCTAGACGCTCGTTTGCAAAAGCAAATAGTCGATATTGAGGCAGGAATCATGGGAAGGTCACTTGCCATAGATAACGACAATAGAAGACTATTGATAGGAACGGAAGATGGTTCGGTTCTTTCACGAAGTTTGTTCGATTCGTCAGAAATGCCATCTATTCGAGACCCTCAGAGTTTACCTAATTCCGATATATATGCCCTAGGGGTTGATGATTATGGAACAGTATGGGCTGCCGGAAATTGTAGCATTCACTTCAAGACGTTTGATGAAGTAGTTTGGAGTGAGTATGATTACTGTCCGACGCAAAACATAGAAACTCCATCAGACATGATGATAATTGGTGATAGTGTTTACTTGGCAACAACAAATGCAGGGGTCCACATCATCAATTTCATCCCTGCAACACCGAACGTGCAGATGTCAATAGATTCCCAAACAGATTGGAGCACCCAGAATTTCCTTTCCTCGGATCAAATCACCGACCTCGAAATTGTCGGGAATCATCTTCTAATCGCAACCTACGATGCTGGAATTAATCGTAGAGATTTGAGTTCACAATCTTGGATTGCTACATGGTCGACGAATAATTGGTTGGCATCTAATCAGGTGCATGGGCTATCACTCACTACAGGATGGCTACATATCCTAGCCGGAACCACTGTACATTCTTACGATACAAGAACCCTAATTTTCCAATCACAAAATCAACTTTCTACTCTTGGTTTGTATCAAAATGGAGTAACCGCAATTCCTTGGCCCGCTCATCCAGATAGAGGCCCGACCTCCTCCACATCATTGTTCAGCGACGGTTCAGGAATCTTAGCAATGCAAATCGCGGAAAATTCTGCTGGGACTCTAACTCTGGTCAGCAGCCCCTCTCTTGACGGTATGGAAGTTGTGGC
Source organism: Methanobacteriota archaeon (assembly GCA_002708385.1). GTDB lineage: Archaea > Thermoplasmatota > Poseidoniia > Poseidoniales > Thalassarchaeaceae > MGIIb-O1. The sequence goes on from PANM01000034.1 coordinate 4,372, forward strand.
TTCAATCGATGACGATGAGTCTGGTGAAATATGGGTCGCAGGAGGCACAATAATCGATCGCTTTGACGCACTAAGCCAGTCTTGGCTCAACCCAATTGATATTTCAGACTACATCACTAATCCAGGCCAGATAGTAGCGATTGAACAAGACGGAAATAACAAGGTTTGGATAGGAACCACAAATGCAGGAGTTTTGCGCCTACAAAATACGGATGCTACGTATATTGGAAATGTTGGAGGGCTTAGCTCTTCAGAAGTGAGTTCACTAGCATATGATGAAATCAACGCATATTTGGTGATAGGACATTCTCAATCAGGAATCTCAATAATTAACACTAACACAATGACTTTAGTCGATACGATAACAACGTCCGATGGTTTAGATTCAGATTTTGTAAGGTCGGTAGCGACCAGATATGGAATAGCATACATGGGGACTCCCGATAAAGGAGTGATGAGAGTTGAATTGTCAACCTCCACCATAATAGGCTCTTGGCAATCACTTGGTGCAGATGACTTAGAATCAACTCCAGTCGCTGTTGACGACGATGTTATGTACATTGGATTGTATGAATTCGGAATCCTTGTAGTAGACAGATTAACAGGTGATATTTCCGACTTTTGGAATCAAGACACAAACTCTCTGCCGGATGACGATGTTCTCTCCCTCGAAATGGATCAATTCGGAGGACTATTGGTTGGCTCGGAAGGATCTTTCTCACGTTATGATGGAAGTACTTGGACTACCATGACTACCAGTGGCTCTTGGTGGAACCGACCAAATGTGTTCTATGACGTTACGAGCGACGGGGATGGATTGTATGCTGGCACCAACAGAGGCGCCTGTAAATGGAACTGGCAATATCAGTTCCAAGATTGTGTCAGTTCAGGAGATGGCTTGGAGAGCCGTTTCGTCTATTCTATTGAGATGCTTGCACCAGACAGAGCTTACACTGGAGGAAATGAGGGCGCTGGTATCGTAAATATGGCCAACTTTTCGGTAATCGAGACTTGGACTGCTGGGGATGAAACCCAAAGGTCCCGTACTGTTAAAGTCGACAATACTCTATATCTTGGATTTGAAAATACGGGAATAGCTCGTTATGATTTACAGAACAACCAATGGCTTACGACTTGGGATGGAAGTCAAGGGTACATCAATGACGATGATGTTACTGCACTGGTTCCAGGATTGACATATGGAACCATTTGGGCTGGAGGAGATTTCGGTCTAACTCTAATTGATGTTTTGAATGATACAGTACTTATTGATTGGAACAGAGGTTCTAACCCGAATGGCCCAACTCTCTCTAATTCAATCCCAGCGGATATCGAAATTTACAATGGAGTCTTACATTATTCAACTCAGCGTTCCCAAGGGGGTTGGGGGGGTTCTAGTGACAATATTATCAGAATCGATTTAGCAACAAATTCTAGCCTCAGTAATTTAGACGCTGGTGCTCAAGCAGGGTGGGGTGGAGCAGTTTACGGCATTGGAACAGTAAACGACCAACTTTGGATAGGTGTAAGGCAAACTGGGTCCTGGAACAACGATGAAGGAACAATTGTTAGATGGAATATGACAAATGAATCTTGGGAGGAAGATCTTGCAACAATTGGAAATGTTTTGCGAGTTAATGCTAGATTCTTAGGCGATTGTTTCCCACTAAACAGAAGCTCTTGTGAACTTTGGGTCGCATATGGTAATTTCATTCTAAGGAGATTTAATGCAGATTCAATGACTATGCTAGACGAATGGGCAGATATTGATGGTCCAATTCGTGGTATGGAAGAATACAATGGAGAATATCTCTTCGCTAGTATGAACGGTATCCTAAGATGGGACCCTGTAAACGAAACATGGCTTGATTCATGGACTCCAGGTGATGGTTTACCGTCGAATACAGAAGAGGAATTCTATTCGATGAAGGTCATTGGAAATGACCTGTGGGCGGGAAATATGGAATCCAACGGATGGAACTCAAATGCCCAAATTCTTAGGAAAGATGGAGTAACAGGAAACTGGACTACATGGGATTTAGGAACTGGCGACATCCCTGATGGATATGCAGCTGATATTTCCTTGTGTGATGACATCGTACATGTCGCGATTGGAGCAAGATTCTGGTGGGGTAATCAAGGAGGAGTTGCACGTTATGATTTTGCCGATCATGATTCGGACTCAATAACCAGAGAATGGATTAGTGCAATGACTTCAGGTAACTCAGGATTGGCCAATAATGATCCTAGAGCAGTTACTTGCGATGAAGCCAATGACATACTATACATTGCCTATGACACTGAAGGAATTGGTATCGATCGGTATAACTACAACACTGATACTTACCTATCAACAATAACCTCAGCAGACGGAATTAGCGATGACAGAATTTTCCCTGGAGGATTGTTACACGACAATAATGTCCTCTTGGCAGCTCATCAATTTGACGATCAAGGTGGTATATCTAGGATAATCACCTCTGGAACTGCAATTGCAAATGGACAAGTCCTCGATCCTGGGATGGATGGTTGCTCTATCGATAGGGCTCCTTCTCCCACCGGGCAAGTAATCTACGCAATTGGACGTTCAGGGCAAACAACGGGCCTGAACAGGGTAGACAGGTTAGACAGTACCGGTTTGATTGCTAGCGGGTATGACGAGCTGGCAGGTCTGACGAGCGGTCGCATCATGGAGATTGTGTCTAACAGCACCCATGTATGGGTTACATCGGCTCTTTCTTCGAATTCATTCTATGGCTCATCTATACTGCAAGGTGAAATCCTTTCCAATGGTTCTGTTAGGTGGGAATACGGATACAATTTCCAACAAGACGTAGTCAATGAAATGATGTTGGATGGGGAAATGATGTGGGTTACCACAGCAGGTCGAGGACTAAAGGCGATTGATTTGAAACAACGCCGCATTATTTCCACACAACCCGCCCTCCATTCTCAAATGGATGGTATGGTTTTGGAGAACGGTACAATGTATGTTGGTCTAATGGGTAATCAGGGCTCAGCAGCCGGATTCCAAACATTCGATCCCCAAAATAGACAATGGGGCTATGGAAGTCTAATCGCTGGCCTTCCTAGTAATATTGTACGGGATTTCGTTAATTATGGCGATCACTTATTGATCGCAACTCATGGTGGTATTGGAATGTTCAACACTACCCGCAACGACTGGGACAATCCAATTACTACAATCAACGGATTACCATCCCCTATAATCGAGCATTTGCATGTACTCAATACAACAATTCAGGGTGGGGGTAAAGTTCTAGCTGGTGGTTCTGCAGGATTGACTGTACTTGAAGAAAATAATCTTACAATTCTGAACACATTAGATTTCAATGATGGATTAATGGGTAATACAGTAAGTGGGATTACGGAATCAGGACCAGTTTCACGAGTAGTTCAAAACCCAGATGGAACTAACACGACGATTTATCATGACGCCTCAATATTCATCTCACACAATGGACAAGGGCCAACTCGTCCAGGTGTAGCGGCTTGGGACTTGACAACTGACGAAGCTAACGGAACCTACAACATTGACATGATTCCTAGTAACGATGTTAGAGCCATTGTTGGTGACGATTGGGGAGTACACATCGCTACCGATGTCGCGCCATTGGTACACTGGAATGGTAGTACTCTACAAATGGAAACGGGATCAGGAATCGCAGCCTTGCAATCTTGGCCACCTTACGAGATGCACAGTAATGGCCAACATCTTGTAGTTATGAGTCCGCGTGGGCTTGATGTTGTAGATGTATATGGAAGTCACAATGTTATTGCGAGTGAAGTAATTACTGGGTTACAAGGTGGAGATATAGACTTCAATGGATTTTACGCAGTCGGTAATGACGGTCTTCATGTCTTCAAACCTGTTGTCAGTCTTCAGGAGAAATCAAGAGAGGTTCAGCGTAGGGCTGAGCCACTTACTGTTTTGTACAATGGTATGAATTGGGACATTACGGACACAACTCACCCAGGAATGTCGACGGTATTGGTAACTCCGGAAAACCCCATGGAGATACCCTCGACTTCTGATGTGGCACCACCCGGTAAACTTCCAATGCATGTTGGAACAATGACAATGCTTGCACCTCAAAGAGGTGCATGGGTTTGGGCTCGTACAAGTTCTCTAAATTATACAGGAAGTTGGGATTTAGCTGCTTCCAATGGAGGGATTCAACAATCGTTCCAATCTGCTATTTCGGATGTTGGGCCGGGGAGTTCTTCAGCAATTCTTCAGCTTCAACTTAGGTCTCCTGAAGATGGAGCCATTCGGGTTAGAATCACTTACGATTGGGAAAGAATCGAAGTTCCTACCGTTGTAACACAATTAGAAGACAGACCAAATGACGGCGGCGGGGTAATTGAAGCCACATGGCTTCCAGCTGAGGATGCCGCCTGGCATGCTTACAGATTGTATGTGTGGGATTCTACTACTGATCCACTATGGGAACCAAATAGAGAAGACTTAGATTCATTTTCAACATACACTAGGTCTGATTTCTGGTCCCTTACTAATGCAACAGTTACCAAGGCGGACAATAATGGCGTGACAGTTGAGTTACGGGATGACAGACAATATAGAGCGGCAGTAGTAATTGAGTACGCAGACGGTTCTCTTGGAGTCCCTATGTCATATCCATACAACGTCACTCCAACCGATGAAGTTCCTAATCCCCCTGCTTGGATGATAGCAAATCCAATCTCGGGAGGTACTGCAGGAACAGTTGAATTAGAGTGGGCATCATGTACAGAAATAGATCGTGACAGAGTTAGAATCTGGGCGGTTCAACAGGAGATAGACAGTGCAGTTGGCCTAAGTAATCCATTGGATTTCCCTTGGAGTTTAGGTAATTCGACCACTTTGCAATTAGATGCCGGAGTCCCTTATTGGTTTGCAGCAGTTTGTGTTGACGAATCGGGTCAGTCATTAATTGAGAATGCCACGATAATTGGACCGATTGTAACTGCTGGAGGTCTTGATGATGGAATCCCTCCACTTCCTATCACAGGAACAGCTGCCTTCGATGTTCCAAATGATGAAGGGGGTAGAATAAATGTCACTTGGAATCAAAATTTAGAGGATGACTGTACCTATTATGCTGTATATGCACTTCCTGCCTCGGGTTGGCAACCCCCATCAACAGTTGATGGTTGGCCCGTAGTAGGATATACTAGTGATTGCGAAACCACTTCAATCATTATCGACTCTCTAGGTCAAGGTAATCTAATTGATGGAACTGTATATTGGATAGGCGTAGTAGCTTTCGATGATTGGGGCAACGGAGATTTAGACAATGTTCTGGTAGTCGACGCTACACCCGAGGCAGATTCTGATGGAGTAGCAATTCCACCAGATAGAGTAACAGGACTAGAAGCATGGGACTACCCTAATGATGATGGTTCGGCTGTGGACATACGTTGGAATCGTTCATCAGCTGAGGATTTTTCTTACTACACGATATGGGTTTCAGAATATCCCCTTGACGATGTAACTGAAATTTGGGATTCATGCAGTGAAGCCCCCTCATCATGTGGCCTTGTGATTATCAATCAAAGACAATTTGGTGCTAGCTTCCAATTGGAATACACAGCAGATAAGGCACTATACGGAAACTCCCTAGATTCCTTAGAAGTGAGGCCAATTCAGTCAATGATACCTCTCTACGTGACCGTAACTATCCATGATATTAGTGGTAATGTACACCTAACGGAACTATCTGAACACATGGTTCTCGTTAATCCGATGGATAACAGAGGAGACGTATCACCACCCGATCGATTACCAACTCCGGTACTCCAAGATCGCCCTAATGATGCTGGTAATGCGATGTTTGTAGAATTCCAAATCAGCGAGTCTTCCGACATTGCAGAGTATTGGATTTATACGGTTATTGACACCCCTGTTTTACTCGAAAGAATTGATGATTTACACCCAGCTATGGTCGTGTCTAGAGAACAAGACCTGCCGGTGCTACTAACAGAGTTTTCAGCTCATGGTGATGATTTAGCCACGCCGTTGGTTCCTAATCGCAGAATTTACGTAGCGGTTGTAGCAGTAGATTCGTCCGGAAACGCATGGACGGACAAACTAGCTAGCACTTGGATTGAGTTGTCTGACGAACTATCAGCAGATCCTTGCCCAGAGTGTCCGGATGTAAGTGGAATAAGAGCGAATTGGAATGCCGCAGGGTCTCTTATCGAGGTTAATTGGGATAACGAAGAAGACCCAATTTACGCCAATTATTACGCATTCGTTAGCCTAGATTCATTCGACGACACGCGTGATGCTACATTAGTTAAGTCAGGGATTCGAGATACTATCCTAATTTTGAACGATTTTAACGGCTCGATGATTGATCGTGATGAAACATATTGGATTGAAATTGTGACCTACAATGGGCAATTTCACACATATTATGCAGACCCTGTCGAAGTTCTCCCTTGGAAAGAATCAAATTTCGGTACGAACCAACCAGGAGATGAAACCTCTGGAGAATCATGGGTTGATAGAATTCTTGCAGGAGAGATGAATATGGCGGTAATTGCCCTTTCAGTTGCAATGTTCTTGATTGGTGCAATGATGTTCATTCGACCAAGGGGTGATTCTGCTCCTGAACCATGGGAGATGGGTGCCATGGAGGTTGAACTTGAAGAGCAGTTAGAACGTGAGGCGGCCGGACTTAGTGAAGATGAGGATTTCGGCATCGATGAAATCGAATCTAATGATGGCTTGGTAGCAAATGCTCGAATAAAGGAAGAACCTAATGCAGATGAATCATTAACATACAATTCAGAGAATTTGGATAGTGAAGGAGATCTCATAGACGAAGATTCTGATTTGGCACCATCAACAGATAGTGCCGTGATTGATGAATTACTTGGAGATGATGAAGATTTAGATCTTGGAGATCTCGATGATCTAGCTGATGACCTTAATTTTGATGATGAAGAATCGGAAGATATTGATACTTCATTTATTGATGATATGCTCTGATTGTAAATGCATCGGGTTGAAGCCCTATTCATCAATCGCAGGTTGTGACAGGGGACCCCCGTTCCGAGGTATTCTCTACAGTGGCTTGGGACGGCGGAATGCGATTGTTGGCAGCAGATTTACATTTTTCACGATTTCAAAGACACTCAGAGCGACTCGGAATAATCCTACCTGAAAATATTCCAGAAATAGTTTTCCAGTCACTTGCAGAGGCTGAAATTCCGGGCGAACCAGTTGTCGGAGACGACCAAGCTCCATATTTGATAAAAATAGGAATTGATTCAACTGGGGAGGTGCATTTGACTCCTAGAGTAAATGGTAAATGGCCAGAAAAAATGATTGCAATTACACTTGCTGCTCCAAAATGGAGCGATTCAATTAGGGGTACAAAACATGGTGACTGGCAACCATATTTTGAGGCTCGTAGAATCGCCAATGAACATGGGGCTGACATATCACTCCTATTCGATGAGGACAGTTTAGTCGATGGGGACAGATGCATGCCAGTGTTATTGGATAACGATGGTGTTGCATACTATCCAAAACCCTCGGAAGGTGCACTAGACTCAGTCACTTTGGAACAAATAAGAGATGGTATAGAGGCAGCAGGAGTGCCAATTCGAGAGGCTAGAATAACACTTTCAATGATACTTCGAGCTTCTGAGATGATAGTATTAGGAAGCGGCTTAGGTGTCCAAGCATTGGGAGAAATTGATGGTAGAATAATAGGAAAACCTCGTGGAAGATTGTATCAAGTAGCTCATAATGCGTGGTCTCATCGATTGCAAACAGCTTGGATTAGCATGGAAGATTTTGAGGGATAATATGCGAATGATAGAACGAGTGGAGTATACCTCTCATGAGTCCCCTCTAATTGCAATGATTGATTCAGAAAATCACAATGTGGATGAATTATTACTTCACTCGGGTGGACCCATTTCCGATTTATCGAAATTTTCAATGCTCCCAGCACTCGATAGCCTACGGTTCCTTTTTTTCGAGCCTCAAGGAGAAAATCTTCCTGAAGGTTCAGCGCTAAATGGAGAGATTAGCCTTGGCTCCCCTTCTCCGCTAAATTTGATCTTACAGCGTTTTATTGATGGCCGTTGGCAGACCGAAGAGGAATTCAATCCAGAGACATTGGAGCAGGCATTATCGATTGTCGCCGAACATGAGATTACAACTGACAATAATTCCAATCATACTATTACTCCAGGAGGATTTGCTGGGTTATTAGGATACGATCTTGGTCGTTGGTCAAATTCGATTCGTATAAAAAATAGCCCTCAGCCAGGCACCTTACTTGGTGTATTGTGGCGCTGTGATGCGTGGTGGATTCATAATCGTCAGAAAGGCGAATTAGTTCTTCTTGGTTTAGAGGGGCATGATTGGCTAAATACCGAAATGCCTGAATTAACTGATTTGAAAATTCCTTCAATACCTGATTCACGAGTGCCCGAAAGTGAGAGTGATTCTGACCACGCAAGAAAGGTTGAGAGAATTCGTCAGGCGATTAAGGGGGGTCATCTCTATCAAGTAAATTATGGACGGAAATGGCAAGGCGAAATGGAAGGTAAACCTTGGGACGTGTTCCTCAGAATGACTCGTTCAAATCCAGCTCCTTTTGCTTCTTGGTTAAACCTAGCAGATTATGGATGGGCTATAGCTTCAGCATCTCCCGAGCGATTGATGAGGTTAGAATCAGGGATTGTCTCAACAAGACCAATAAAGGGAACTAGGCCAAGAGGAAAGAGCAATTCTGAGGATTCCAATTTACGTCTAGAATTAGTCTCATCCGAGAAAGAGATGGCTGAGCACTTGATGTTGGTAGATTTGGAAAGACATGATCTTGCTTCTGTTTGTAAGAAAGGCAGTGTTAATTGGTCGGAATGTCGTATTGAAGCTTTAGCGAATGTGCAACACTTGGTATCTGAAGTAGAGGGTGAACTAAGCCCAAACATAAGTATTGGAAAATCTCTAACATCGCTTTTTCCAGGTGGCTCAATTACCGGTTGTCCGAAAGTAGTCACAATGGCGGCTATTGACGAACTAGAGGGTTCTTCAAGAAGTGCTTGGACCGGTTCAATTGGCCACATAAATCAGAGCTCTGGTCAGTCTGATTGGAATATACTAATTCGAACAATGGAGGCACGCAGTGGTCCAGATTCATGGTTTGCAACAGTTCAAGCTGGCGGAGGGGTTGTTATCGATTCTAATCCCGCCGCCGAAGTTGAAGAAGCACGATGGAAGGCGGCAGCGGTTGCAGAAGCCACATGGGGCTTCAGAACTGGATTCAGTATGGATGAATTACCCGAAAGGGAAGTTGGGATTCTTCCTTTACCAAGTGTTGAAGGCGTATTAGGGAAAATTTCTCCTGAACATCCAAGAAATGTTGACTTGGAGAGTGAATCACACATATTATTGGTCGATAATCTAGATTCCTTCACTAACAATATTGCCGACTCTCTTCATCGACTTGGATCCAAAGTAACCATAGTAGAGGGAAGAAATACTGATGATTTCGATATTAAAAATCAAGTTGATATGTTGCTTGAAAAATACAGTCCGACACATATTATTCTCGGACCGGGGCCATCTCGTCCTGAGGTTTCTTCATTGAGTATGGAGATTGCTTCAAGAGCGTTAGAAAATCAACTTACAATTTCAGATGCTCCAATTCCTCTATTGGGTTGGTGCTTAGGCCATCAAGCGATTGGTTTAGCAGCAGGTTGGAATTTGGTAGAATCTCCAATCGGAGCCGTACATGGTGTTCCATCAAAGATCAAACATAATGGCTCAGGACTCTATACAGGTTTATCCAATGATTTAGTTATGATGAGATACAATAGTTTGGTTCTCGAAGATACAAATGGACAACTTATAGTAAACTCATGGGATGAATCCGACTCTCTAATTATGGGAATAAGTCACCCTACCCTTCCAATTGAAGGTGTACAGTTTCATCCTGAATCCGTTGGTAGCCCTGACGGATTGGAACTGCTCAAACAATTTCTGATTATGGGTACTGAATGTAACAAGTTTACCCTCAGTAAACAGGTACGACAACCGTAGCGTTGAAGGAGCAATGTTCGCTGGCTAGGTTGTAGGTTATGCCAGTCTGTCGCATGTGTACTCAAAACTACCCGAACTCCCAGTTCGTTAGTGGTAATGGTCCTCGCTATCAGGTATGCGTTCGCTGCGCAGTAGAGAATGATATGATGGCAGAGGGAGAAGAGACCAGTCTCTATTCAGACGAGCTAGTAAAGGCGCGCTCAGCATTATTCGCCCGAAGATACAGACCATGGGCATTTATCCTAGCCGGTTGGATACTATTCTTCTCATTCGGATCGGGTATTGAATTGTGGTCTAACTTATTTCTAGGGGCCTTGTTAATTGGAACATTAGCAACCCCTGTACTTCACTTTATGACCTCAACAAAATTCCAAGCAGAATTAGCAGCGCTGTCTCCATAGGACAATTTTTGCTTCCAATCAGCCTCGGGAATTCTTGATATAGCAACACAGTGGCTGGGATTTTAGAGGGAACGGTGGGTTCCCTATGAAAGCCCGTGAGATTGGATGCATAAATTAGGAGGAGCAAACGAAGTAAATAACATTCCACGAAAACCTAAGATGTGGCGCAGTGCTACGTTTAGTGTACTAGTGGTGACGAAGATAGTTGGCTCCAGAATAGCATCCTTAACTCCCGGAGAATTGTTCTCGCGCAAGGTAGAGCGCGAGCATTTCCCGGAAAGAGAGAACGGCGGGGTCTCTGAACTGAATTTTGGAAGTGAAAAGAAAATGCAGAAAACAAAGAATGCGAGTATGATGATTGCGCTGCTCCTTGTTTTGATGGCTGGTTCCGTTGGCGTTTCCGCCGATGGATCCGACCCACTCGATCCCTCTGATGGAGGGGCCGATTGGGACGGAGACGGTCTGACAAACGCAGAGGAGACCAGCCAAGGAACCGATCCAACCAATCCGGATACCGATAATGACGGTTTGCCAGATGGTTGGGAGGTTGCTTACGGATTGAATCCAAACTCGGCTAGTGATGCTAATGCAGATCTAGACGGTGATGGATTGACCAACTCTCAGGAGTATGCGTCAGGAACCAACCCTAATCTAGCAGATACTGATGGAGATGGGCAGCTGGATGCAGACGATCCGTTCCCGAACGATCCTAACAATGGATCGATGTCGGATTCGGATGGTGACGGTATCCCAGATGCTTACGATCCAGATTACGGTAACAACGGAGAAGGAACCGGAGACGGAGGTACTGACGGTGGCGGAGATTCCGACCAGAATGGCCAAGGTGAACAAGGTCAAGGTCAGGGTCAAGGCCAGGGTCAAGGCCAGGGTCAAGGCCAGGGTCAAGGCCAGGGTCAAGGCCAAGGTCAAGGCCAAGGTCAAGGCCAGGGTCAAGGCCAGGGTCAAGGCCAAGGTCAAGGCCAAGGTCAAGGCCAAGGTCAAGGCCAAGGTCAAGGCCAAGGTCAAGGACAAGGTCAGAACG
>PANM01000035.1 GCA_002708385.1 Methanobacteriota archaeon
ACCGGGTTAAAAGCCCGGCGCTCTACCTGACTAAGCTACAGGCCCATGGCTAGTGCTGGGCTGCCCGTCGACCGAAGGGGTGTTTAAGAAAGTGACGGTTTATGCATAGCATAGGCAAGGCTGGCCTTTACCCCCTAGAGCCCCAGAGAGCGAATATTAGTAAGGATATTCATGGATAAACTTTTGCGAAAAATCAGGCGATAATATGGAGGAGGGGAAAATCGAGAGGGAAATAGAATATTCCTCTAAATCTCCATCCACAAAACACGAGTTTTCCATCAAAGATAACCAAAAAATTCAGTTGACTGTCCCGCCTACCGTTTACCCACCTCGTGAAGACACTGAATTATTGTATCAGGCTTTACAAAAACTTAGGGCCAATGGTGGCCATTTAGTAGAAATTGGATGTGGGTCTGGAGCAATTTCCATTGCGATGGCTATTGCCGGTTGGAGGGTTTCCGCCTTTGACATTAATCCTCTGGCAGTTGCAGCAACGAGAGGTAATGCGAATTTAGCTGGTGTTGATGACGAAATTACAGTAGAAGAAGGAGGGGTCGGAGAAGAAAATTGGATCTTACCTCGCGACGCTGACGTTGTTGTCTGGAATTTACCTTATCTCGAATCCGATTTAGAAGATACTCTGGGACCTATCGAAGAGGCCTCCTTATCGGATGAACCTAAAAGTGGGTGGTCCCGATTATTGCTCGAATATGCTGAGGAACACACACTAAATGAGCAAATATTCATTCTACTTTTGAATACCGATTCGAACTCAAAAAATTCTCCTTTGATTTGGACTAGAAAAGGTTGGGCGACTAGGGTTTTTTCTACAGAAAGAATAGGCAGTGACACCCTTGAAGTTGTAGCCTTTTGGAAACCCGGCCTAGGGGTTGAAGCAACATATATTGAGTCTACAGAATCAACCATGGAAGTGGTCAAAAGATTACCCTCCGAAGGCTGGCAAAGAGTACGAGCAGGAATACAACTGCAAGGAAGAGGAAGAAGAGGTGCTATATGGCATTCTATGGAGGGTGATTTAACAGCCTCTTGGGTAATAAATGACGAAGTGTTAAATCGATTGACTCCGGGGCTTTTACAAGTTTCAATGGGTTCTTGTATTAGTGAGTCTCTTGGTATAGAATTGAAATGGCCTAATGATTTAATTTACCAAGGTAGGAAATGCGGGGGTATATTACTAGAATCAGACACCATTAGTAATACAATAAGGATAGGTGTTGGATTAAACAAATCTGAAAGAGAAATTGATGGTGTATTGTATTCTGGATGGGATGAGTTTTTTCCCGGAAAAAGCTCTCAAGATATTTTTCAAATTGTAGATGCTTCTATTGCATCCTTAATTGACACTACACCTCAAATTCCAGTTTCTGAAAAAACTACATGGAAGCAGCAATCCTGGACGTCATTGAGCAAAAATCTCTCCAAGGGAATATTAGCAGAGTATGACCAGCAAAGTGTAAGAATTATCGGACTCGACAATAAAGGGGAATTGCAGTCTTTATCGGCGGATGAATTTGTAAAAATTAGGGACTTGGGTAATTTCTTCATTTCTATTTAGAGAGTTTAGAAATACCTAACCTTTCCCTCACCAATCTAATCTTTCCAGATGTGGTCAGTGGTTCTGTTGTTGAAGATTTCTCAATAGAATCTCTGGTTTTTTCTTGGTCATTTAATGCGACTTTAATTATTACCACAGCGGAGTTTTTTCCCACCACACAATCATACATGCGAAAATTTTTTTCATCTAAAATATCTTCTAATAATTTCTGACAAGATTTTCTATTCAATTGATTTTGATTTATCTTTAATCCTACCCAACGATGCTTGCCTCTGAGGGCTTTGCTGGGTTTGACCATATGTATCCGAGGTGGTTGGAGTTTAACGATTTCACCTAGCAAATTAGCCAATTAGGCTCTTTGGCGAATTTCATAGGCCACTAACGACTGCGACTAATCGTAATTTACCAACCATTTCATCGCTTGCTCTAGCACCTAAAATAACTTGACAATCGGGGTGTAAGGAACCCACTAGTGACTCGCTTAGTTGATTCAAGTGTGCCAGGGTCATATCAGGGCCTCCCTCGACCTGAATCAAACAGCCTTTAGCACCTGATACATTTACCTCAGTTAAAGGAGAATTTCGTGCTCTATCAACAATTTTTAATGGATCCATGATATTTCCAGTTCCAACAATTAATGTCGCACCTCCAGTATGCTCTACAACAGTACGTAAATCCATTAAATCAAGATTTAATTTTCCTACTTTCGCAAGAGTTGTAACCAACCCCTCCACTAAATCTTGGATCCAACCTGAGCCGGTTTCCCAGTTTTCTTCTCTGGCCCTTGCATACCAAGCAAGCCTTTCCATACTAACTCGAATGCAAACATCTGAATTCGCTTCTAACGAGGGCAATGTAGCATTCGCTATGGAATTCCTGAGTGGTTGTTCTGCAAACGGCAGACCAGCTACAGTCATCACAATACAATTTTTGGAGCGAGCTAGCCGAGCTAATTCATTCGAAGCACCCGAACCAGTACCCCCACCTAAGCCTGTCATTATGAACAATAATTCTGCATTATCTAGTAATGGATCTAGCGCTCCAAGGCCTTCGCTTAAACGATGAGCGGCAAGATTTGGTAGGGCTGCGGCACCACTGCCATCTCCAACCGCATCTAGGTGTAAACAATGGGCTTGGCCTGAGCCTCTGAATGAAGATTCATCTGCGTCGATAAGCAATAGATCCGACAAATCCCCGCACTCTCTGTGGGCTGAAACAGCCCAAGAACAACCAAGCCCACCGACTCCTGCGATGAGTATCGCACCCTCATGCACATCTGGCATTGGAACGCTGGCGAGTATTGAAATTGCGGGTCAATCGTACGTGATATAACGGCGATAACGCCTTCTCTCATCCCTCGCCCAGGCATTGTCGGGTTCAATCTGCAAAACAATGTCGTAATACTCAACAGCCTTCTCAAAATCTGAAAGATACCTTCCGTACATGTGCCCCAGATTATTTAGCACTGGGACACATTGTGAATTTTCAGCTAGCATGTCAAGAAGTACCTTTTCTGCGGCATTTATATCCATTAATTGCATCAGTTCTTCAGCACTATCAAGATCAGAAATTTGTTTGTCGCTAAGTTGATAGATATTCTTCCAAACTGGCCCGGACACAAGATACACGAGGTGGTGATTTCGTATGAGTTTTTTCTGGCTAGGATTGGACAATAAATTATCTCGAAGATATACCGACCCCGAAGGGGTCAAACTGAAACCTTGATAGCCCTCAAACGGCTGGGGCGGTTTACCAATAGAGGTCGAACGATGAGAGTACATCAACCGACCTTTCAACACCTTGTAGTTCTAGGCTGTTTTGCGTTATTAGTAGCAGGTTCCAGCCAAGGATACTCTGCAGGTATTGGAGGGGATGAGAATGGCGAGGGAGATGTCTCTCTCGCAGGATGTACTTGTCACAACGAACTACCCGACAACTCAATCACGATAATCCTCGATGGTTTACCATACCATTATTCGGCCAGTAGTTCATACCCACTCACAATCCAAATAATTGGAGGACCCGATATCGATAGTACGTCGAATACTGGGGGTTTCTCAATGAGAGTTAGTTCAGGAACTCTTGGTCCTGGTGAAGGATTCGAAAATTTAGTCCAAAACTGGGAAGAGGACCTGAACAGCCTCACACACACAAGTTCTGGGGCGAAAACTGCAGATAGAACTTGGATGATAACTTGGACCGCTCCTGAATCAAGTTCTGGCCCTGTTACTTTTTGGCTTGCAGGAAATTCAGTCAATGGAGACGGTATACCGAGTGAACTTGACAGATGGAACCGATTATCGATATCAATAGAGGAAGGAGACGATACCGGCGATACGAGGACTATCTTCAGTGGCAATGGAGAAATTGAACCCCCCGCTCCGGTCGAAGAAGGTGTCGACCTCCACCATATGGGTGCTAAGTTGAGAGCTCATTGGCTAGGATTATTGGGTTTCGCAGCTGTAATCCTCGTCATTCTATTCTGCGGCTTCTTCCTTAGATATGGATTCTCCAGACATTACGTTGGTAGAAGCAATTTATTGAAACTGAGGATTAAACATCTTAGACGAGGTGATCAATTATGAGGGATGACACCGTAATGAAACTTCTCCGAGAAGTTAAGGCAGGAAAGGTTAGCGTTGAAGATGCTCGTGATGCCTTGTCTGAAATTGAATTAAGCGAAGAGGCTTATCAAAACGCAGTTGAACATGGCGTGTTCAACGACCCAGAACCCGGGACAATTATTCGCGCAAGTATTTCTCCATCAGGAGACTCTTGGCTCGTTATTATTTTTGCATTATGGGGAATCTTATGGACATTATATTGGGCTGGAACACTCGCTTACGGTCTACTCAATCATTGGGACCAACAACGATTATCCTTCCACCTTGCAATCACTCTACTTACTGTAATTCTAATGGGCATTGTATATCTGAGATTTGTAATGCCTGATGTCATAGTGGTAAAACACAGAAGAAACAAATACATTACTTCAAACGACCCGGATGGATGGAAACAATACGAGGTGTGATGAATGGCAAGAAGATTCAGACTTAGAGAACTTCCCGGCGAAGATAATTCGTCCGTTCCAACAAATCCCATGGTTGATCGAAGGGAGTTCATGAGGCACTCATTTAATACAGCAGCAGGAGTGATCACGACTTCGGCACTAGGAGTAATTGGTTTTGCGGCATTACTCATGGGAACTGAAGAATCATCTGGTGGAGATTCTGCTGTGCGATTCTGGGTGCCAACCGGTGCAGAAGATTCGGTATGGTATGGTGACAAGCATCTAGATCCGATGAACTACTCTGCTTTCGTGGAGGCCGCAGCCAACAGCCAAACCGGTATGTCTGGTGCACAAGGAGTTTGGTCTGGAATGCCGGTTAATGTGGTGTATGTCCCGCACGAAGAAAACGTATCTCAACCCGCTACCTCAAATGTACCAAGATTCCAATTCATGGATGGTTACAATGAAAGTGGAAAGTACATAGGCAATGGTTACGAACTCGACGAAAATCCTGATTACGCTTCACTTTCCATACATGATAATCTGATTTTGATCTTCTCTAGGTGCACTCACTTATGTTGCATACCCGGTTGGCAACTAGTTCAAAATGACTATACCAATGACCAATGGACTCCTGGAGCGGTAGATGCTGGCGGTAACAAATTATTTTGCATTTGTCATTCAAGCAGATTTGACCCTACTGCTATTGAGAAAAATCGCAGCCGAAACAGATCATCCGGAGCAGAATTCGATTTTGTTGGTATTCGAAGAACTGGAGGGCCCGCCCCATACGGCCTTCCACTAATTCCATGGGTGAAATCTGGAGATATTATTGAGGCCCTCCCCGATTTTATTGATTGGTACACATATTGCGATTGAGGTGAAAAAATGTTACAATTCTGGTTCCTATGGCTATTCATTACCCTTGTTGTTGTACTCGTAGCATTTACCCTCCGAAAGGAGCGTGAAGATATGCCAAGAAAGGACATCCTTCGTGCCGTTGAAACTAGCGCTGGAAGCATGGGTTTAGCCGAGAAAAGTTTTCTTTGGGCCTTTTCATGGTTGGATACTAGATTTAGGATACAAGATTATTGGGGCATGAGCAGAGATGCGTACTACAGTGTCCATAGGCAAATGCCGCTAACGCATGCTGAAAAATACAAACTGAGAATTATTTGGTATTGGTATCCATTGTATTGCTTGGGTGGAATTTCATTCCTTGCATTCGTAATTCTAGTGATCACAGGAGCAATTCTAGGCCTATACTATGTCCCTGGAGGGGAAGGTGACCCCACCCCCGCATACTCATCTATGGAATTCATAATGACACAGTTACCATTTGGCTACATCATACGTTCCATACACCATTGGACCACTCACTTCATGGTAGCCGCAGTATTTCTTCACATGTGCAGAGTGTACTTCACCGGCGCATACAGAAACCCGCGTGAGTTGAACTGGTTAATCGGAGTAGCTTTGATGTTCTTTACAATCTTCTTCGGATACTCAGGATATCTACTACCTTGGGATAGTCTTGCTTTCGGCGCTGCTACAATTGGAATTAACATGGCAAACTCCACTCCTCTAATCGGAGGATGGATAGCAACAGCAATGTTCGCAGGAACCTCGCTTTCAGGCCAAACTGTAACTAGAATGTACTTCCTTCACGTTTTCATCTTACCCGTCGTAGTGACAACATTGATTTTAGCGCACTTGTTTATTGTGTGGGTTCAAGGAATTGCGGAGCCGCATTGATAGGGGGAGAATAACATGGGTATGATAGATAGATTTGGCCGTATAGCAGACACCTATGTCAAGGAAAAAAGCAGTCTCTTAGAATCAGAACAAGAACGACGCCGAGTCCACATGGGTCATGCATTTTGGCCAACAGAAGTTCTCCGTGACACAATCATTTTCGCCTCTATGCTGATGGTTTTGTGTTTCTATTGTTGGTTAATCCCACCACCTTTGCACAGCGCCGCAGACCCATTTGCTCAAGCTGGATTCGTTTTCCCTGATTGGTATGTTCTTTTCTCATATGGGTATCTAAGATGGGGCGAATATTTACCTCAATTTGTAATACCTGCTGGCCCAATTGGGGAGTTCCTTGGTTCACCCGTTATTTCTTGGAATGCTGCGTGGTGGGGAGCAGCACTAACTGGTATTCCAGTTGGGATTCTTGCTCTACCTCCGTTCTTGCCAGGACGTGAAAAGAGAGGAGTTGAAGACCCTTGGTTTGCTACAGCTGGAGCGGTCTACCTAGCCCATGTTTGGTTCATCTCAGTTTATTCGATTAACATATTTTTGGAATTATACGCAAAAGATCGGACCGATTATTGTTGGGACAATAATCACATAATGGACTGTGGTCGACAAGCGCCTTGGACTGCAGAGGTCTTCAATGCTGTTCCTTGGATCCTTACTGGGATTTTCATCTTCGCTGTACTATTTTTCGCAATAAGATGGTTTTTGGTCAATTCAATTGGAGCAAGATTGACGCCAAATATGGGGAAGCAAGTAGCAGTAGGTTCACTGATACTTGCAGTTTTGATTTCTGTAGTCACCTGGCCAATTTACGAAGGAGGGTTTTGGGACTATGGAGGATTGGGTGCTATGGATGATATAGACGAACTAGAAACCATGCGTGGCCAGCCTTCTGACACTCTCATTTACTATGGAAAAGGAGATAATTGGGGAGAATGGTCAGATGAATGCCTGACATTTTCAGAATCCTCAGACCTAGGTGTTTGGGAAAAATTGGACGAAGCCTACGATCCTGCCAAATGGTGCGTAATCCCAGCAATACACTGGTCGAATTGGGGTATATACCAACCAACCCAAGAATTGATTATAGATTTCGAAGGATTCAATGACCATACTTTCAATGGGAAAAATACTGCAGGGGAAGCGACGGAATACGCGGGAAGTTCCGATGGGTCAAGCATAAGCAATTCATGGACTAATGTTATAGAAATTGAAGACTTAGGCGTCTCTTCTTTATTCGTCGACATAGGATGTAATTTTAGGACGACTGTTCGAAATGTAGGTAGCCACACTCAAGACCTAAGTATTTCAGATGATTCAGGAAAGTTACTCTGGTCAACAGATGGGGAATGCGATAGTACCACACTGAAACTTACTCCCGGCACTTACCAACTAGAATATCACGTAACATCAAGTGAAGTTAATGAAACTGTAACCATGATAACAGACTACTCTGCCGTTGCATTTCAACCACTATTACTTGATGAAAATGGAGCCGCAATCAATCGGGCAGACATCCCAGTTGGAACTGTTCTTTCCACCATGACATTGGAAAACCCAACCTTTGAGAAGAATCCAAAGAGTTTGGATGCAAAATTAACCTACTCCATCTTCGTTCCATGTCTGGGAGTCGGTGCTATTGTATTCATGCTAATGCGTAGCATGGCAAGAGGATATGAATGGGAAATGAACAAATGTTATGGTTGTGATTTGTGCGATGATGCATGTCCTGTAAGATTATTCAATGCAGGTGATAAACTAAATATCATTTACAATACTTGGAATAATGAGGATGATGGAGTACCTCTATACTCGTGCCTAACTTGTACCGCTTGTACCAATGCCTGCCCTCAACTCGTAGATTATGACTCATATGTAGACATTCGAAGGAACCTAATTGTCGGAGGGCCTCCTGCTGCTGAAATACCTCACACCGTTCTGCAAGCAGTACTTGCTGCAGAGGCTGAAGAGGATGCAGATGTAGAATTCATTCCAGTTGAAGAGTATCCAATTGATTCGAGCGTAGGATACTATCCTGGATGCGTTGACTATATCGATCAAGAAATGGTCTTCAGTCATGTAAATGAAGGGGAAATGAATCTTGGAGAAACAACCACTGCGGCTTTCACAATTTTTGATGAAATGGGCAAAGACGTTACGTATCTTGGAAGAGATTTCCTAAAATGCTGTGGTCATGACCAAAAATGGCAGGGTATGTCTGAAGTCTTCGAGAAGTTGAAGTCCTATAACCAGAAGAAATTGGGAGAAAGTGGAATAGATACACTAGTCACATCTTGTGCAGAATGTTTCCGTACCTTTGCAATGGATTACGAACTTGATGAAATGAAGGTTATGCACACAACAGAATATCTAATCGAAAATGGATTCGAAATGGAATTAGCTACATCCGAAGATGTAACCGTAACATATCACGACCCTTGTCGTCTAGGCCGGCAGATGAATATCTATGATGAGCCTAGAGATTTAGTAAAGGCGGTTGATGGAGTTGACCTAGTAGAGATGGAACACACTGGTGAAGATGCTCTATGTTGTGGTGTATCTAGCATGATGTCATGTAACGAGAATAGTCGTGCTTTGCGTTTACAACGCTTTGATGAAGTGAAGGCTACGGGTGCAGAAATTATGCTAACAAGTTGTCCGAAATGTGTAAGTCACTTTGAGTGTTTGAAGTTTGAAGGCGATCCAAGACACGACTTCGAAATACTCGATGTGGTATCTTTCCTTGCCAGACAAATTGAATCAAAGAAACAGGCGTGAGTCGGTGACTACGGTCGACCGTGATTGGATCTGTGGATTCTTGATTGGGCCTGTAGCCACCCTTACAGTTGCATTTGGCTTGACATGGAAAGCCGCTTGGATAGGTATGGTTTGCGATTTGATTATTGGATTTTTTCTAATCCTAATCGCTCTTGGCTATAGAAGGCCCAATATGGCCAAGGGAACTTTAGCTGGATTCTTTGTGGCATTCCTCATTTCCATACATCCACTTTGGCTAACGTTTTTCGCTTAACATGTTTTCATAAAGTAAAGCAGTCAGGCTCTATTAGAATGACAGGTGCCTCCGACCTAGCAGCCACAAGGGCTCGTGAACAGAAACGTATTCGGATGATGATGAATGCTATGCGGGCTGAGGAGCGAGCGAAACTTAAAGGCGGTGAAGACGCAGTAGCTTGGGTTAAGGAAGAGTTGTGTATCGGCTGTGATCAATGCACAATTGTATGTGATGACGATGCCATTGAATTATATGACACTCCATTAGCTAGTCCAATAATGGACGTTGATGTCAACCGTAAAGCCAGAGTTCTTAGAGATCCATGTACCGGCTGTAAATTATGTGTTCTTGCCTGTCCAACAGATGCAATAATTATGATAGATAGGTGATTTGATGGCCGAAGAAGACCCTGTAAGATTTGGTGCGGAATTTGGACCGAAAAGAACCGAAAATTCCACAGGTGTGTCTCTTTCAACCTTCAAAAGTTTAGTTTGGGTTTCGAATTTAGGAGGTCTTCTTCTGTGTGCAATAGGGCTTGAACTAATTGTGGTCCAACAACAAGCCTATTGGGGATTAGGAGCCATAATCGCAGGAGTTATCGTTGCCTTGTTCCCATCAAATTACGAGATAGTAGGCATGGAAGCAATTCAAGGGGGAGATATAAATGAGCAGAATAATGTCTCCCAAATCCAATCAAATCAGGAAAGTGATGAAAAATAGTCGGATAAGTCTGACGAAAATGTCAAGAGCTCGAAATAATAGCAAATTGTATGGCACAGGATTGGATATTAACACCATTAGGTCCTATTTTTTTCAAATCTAACCAACATGGGTTGGTAATGATTGGTTGGGGAAAGGTATCTAAGAGCAACTCAAAAGATCCAAATCTTGAAGCCACAAGAAATTGGCTTGTCAATTATTTCGCAGGGGAAACAGCTCCATTACCAAAATTCGATGACAAGTCATTAACCAAATTTCAGAGAAATGTTCTCGCTTATTTGCGAGATAAAACAACAGTTGGAGATACGATAACTTATGCAAATCTCGCAAGTGCTGTAGGTCATCCAAATGCTAGTAGAGCAGTCGGTTCGGTTATGGCAATGAATCCATGGCCTATTCTCATACCTTGCCACAGGGTTGTCCGTAGAGATGGAATAATTGGAAACTACAGTGGTGAAGGAGGAACTGCAACAAAAAATCGTTTATTGATTCACGAAGGTAATCGATTTAATGAAAAAGGGAGATTGGCTTACTGAGGCCAAGGCCCTACATCATCGAGTACATCTAGCAAATCTCCCTTTCTCTGGTTTGGACCAGCTTCAGTTAGATGCATAGCATGGAATATTCTCATTCCAATTGCCATATCTGGTTGATCTAGCAATTGTTTAGTTAATGCCCCATATTCTTTGGCCCAATCTGCTGCCCTGTCTGATAATGTGGTAATCAATTCTGAAACCAAAGTTGGACTTGTAGCTGTTCCTGCTGGTAGTTTTGGTCTTCGAACGATTTCTTTCGGTAAAGTCGTAAGGTCGGCCGCAGCTCTAAGAGCCATCTTCTCATCTTTATCAGATAACCTCCAGGAAATTGGTAATTTATTTGCAAGATTCGCATGACTCATACCAAGGAATGGAACTCTTGCTTCAAGGGCTTGCGCCATAGAATGCCTATCTCCTAATCTTAATTGAAAATTTGACATTTGACCTCTAGTTTGCTCAAATTCTAGTGTTTCTGTCAAACTTGAAAAATTATTTTCTGGCATTATACTTCTCGATGACCAAGATTTCCCTAAACCACGATCAGAATCAGGAATAGAAATTTTCTCTACTAATTCCAATCTTGAATTTATCAAATTTGTATGCCTCTGTAAATTTCTATATCTTGAATACCCAGCATGTAATTCATCAGCGCCTTGGCCACACAGGGCTACTGTAACATTATCTTTCATCTGCTCAAAAACAGATTGCCAAAACATAACTGAAATATCGAGGTCTTCTCCATTCCATACAAATTCTGGCAATTTCTTCCACATTGTACTCTCGTCCATAATATGGACATGGTGTCCTAAGTCCTGATTTTCAGCCACCATAATCGATGCCTGTAAATCGACGTTGTCTTCACTATCTGCTACTGTCCAACATTCTGGTGTAGGTTTACCTGCTAAATCGGCTGCATTATGTGCTAAAGCAGCAATTAAGCTGGAATCTAAACCTCCTGAAAGAACAATCCCTACAGGAACATCTGCCATTAGCCGGTCCTGAATTGATTTATTCAAACCTGATAATAATGCGTTAGCGTTTTGAGAAGGATTCCATGAGTCAGCAGGAGCCACTTGAGGTCTGAAGTATTGTGCTACACCAGTCAAAGTTGGTTTTCCTTCTTCTAATGACCAAGTTTCGATAGTTCCAATCCCTACCGATGTAACTCCTAAAAATAGTGTGGTTTGATCTAGTGGATATTCGTATGCTAATCTGACTGCAAGGGCTGAAATATCTGGTTTAGCAGAAAATTCGGGATGCCCTCTGAAGGTTTTTACTTCTGACCCAAAGAGCAAGGTACCATCTGATAATTGAGTTCGGAGTAAAGGTTTAATTCCAAATGGGTCACGGCAAAGAATCAATTCATTTGTAGAAGGATCCCAGAGAGAAAATCCCCACATCCCATCTAATTTTGAGACCCATTCTATATGTCTCTCAGCGGGATTTTCTCCAATCGGGCGATTCCATGAATAAGCTCTGTGTAAGGCCAATATACTCTCTGAATCACCTGCTGTCCTAAATGGATAATTTTGTAATTCGGATTTGATTTTTTGGTGGTTGTATATTTCACCGTTGATCATCAAAACACAACCATGATCGCTGTGTATGGGTTGTCGTGATCCGCCTAAATCAATTATTGAAAGTCTAGCGTGAGAAAACGCAACGGAGACATTTTCATTTTCAACGTTTGAGAAAAAACCCCCTGAGCCATCCGGTCCTCTGTGGCCGATTGCGGCAGCCATTGACATAGCATCGTCGAGGCTTCCATTACCAAGTAAGCCAGCGATACCACACATATTGAGACCACGGGGGTGATTACATCAAGAAAGTGATGTGATGGAATAGAAAAAACTTAGCAATCAAATTTCATACAGGGAAGGCGATAAATATCGCAAATGAGGCTACTGAAGCCAATGCCCAAACAAATAGGTAGAAATTTTGTGAAAGAGGAGACTCGACAATCTCTTTTGACTTCTCTGACTCGGCCATGTCTATCAACCCCTTGCAGAAGAAATCGGGTTGTAAATGTGACTCTCAGGAAAACTGAGGGGATGGATTATGTGTTTAAATTCAAAAAATCCAATCTACCAATATTAATGGAATTAGCGGGAACAGAATCATCGTAGCATTATCATCAATCCAAGTCAATCTTGGAACTTCACCAGCAACAGTTAATGGAGCAAGTAAAACCGCTGCTAACAATGGTGTGGAGAATAACATAACTGAGGCTAACCAAATAGAATATGAGACAATCAGTCCGATTAAAATAGCATTTTTCATTCCTTTTTTCGCCCTCTTTACTTCACCCATAACTGGATCTACAAAGGTTAATCCACAAATTAGAGGGATTGTGTATTTCCCAGCCTCTAATCCCGCTCCTTCTTGAGGTGCTAAAATCAGGGCTAAACAAACCGCAAAAGCACCCCAACCTAGTGCACTAATTTGGTTAGCTTCGTATTCTCTTTGGCCAACAATTACAATTTTCATTTTTACACGGATTGCTTCAATTAATACGAATAAAATTAGTACAGCAATAATAAAATCACGAGGATTGAGATTTACAATTCCCGCGATTTCTTCTCCCCTAAGGTAGTATGCGAACGGAATAATACACATTGCAATATGTGTGACTCGGCGAAACCAGTGCCCGCCAGCACCCCCTACAGAGTGCTTAGCATGATCGATATCAACGGGTATTTCACTCATCATTCAAACTTCCTTTCGAATCCTATCTACTGCTTCTTGCAGAGTAATGCTTCCTTTTTCAAGGGCTTGCAATGTACTATCTAATTCTGTAGAATTAAGCAAGGTATAATCCCATGCCGATATCAAGCGCTCTCTCACTCTCAGGCGCTCTCTATCGGCAGATGTTTTCGTGTTCCTAAGTTGATCTACTAAGTCTTCGACGCCTTCACCTGAATGAGCTGAAACCATGAGCACATCAGGAGTAGAATCGTCTTCCCCAACCGATAAGGCTGATTTCACAGACTTTGCTGCTCTCTCTGCTTCTGGCAAATCTGATTTGTTAATAACAATCAAATCTGCAAGTTCCATAATTCCTGCCTTCTCTGCTTGAATTATATCTCCTCTGTCGGGCCCATCCACTAATAGAATTCTATCTGCGAATGCTACTACTCTAATCTCAGATTGACCCGCACCTACGGTCTCGATTAGGATCTTATCCCAACCACATTCAGATAGGATATCAACCATAGCTGTCAAGCAATCCATCAATCCACCGGGATGATTTCTAGTAGCAAGTGAACGTATGAATACTAGATCTGAAGAATCTGCATTTGTCATCCTCATCCTATCCCCAAGAAGAGCACCTCCGCTTCTAGGGGATGAGGGATCAACTGCTAGAACTGCTACTGACTCTCCACGCTCGACCCATATATCAATCATTTTTCCAATTAGGGATGATTTTCCTACACCAGGGGGTCCGGTTATACCCAAAGAAGAACCAATCCCCCTTTCTAATGGAGAATTATGACCATCCTCAACTAGTGTAAGTAGTTTAGAAAGTGAACGACGATCGCCAGCGCGAGCAGCTTCCAGCAACTCGTCTACATCGCTCACCAGTGCCACCCAGCCTCTTCTCCAACCCCCACAGGATTTCCAGATTGAGAACGTTGTTCTATGGTAGAAAGAAATTCCATTATCTCTGTAGAGGTTGTACCTGGGCCGAAAATCGCTCTAACTCCCTCAGCGTACAAACTTTCTCGGTCATACTCTGGAATAATACCACCTGCAAATACGATTACATTATCCATCTTACTCGCCCTTAATCCTTCACAAACCCTTGGAATTAGTACAGAATGGGCCCCGGATAGTGATGAGAGCCCTACGGCACCAGCGTCCTCGTCAATCACAATGCGAACTATCTCATCCGGAGTACGACGTAGACCCGTGTAAATCACCTCGTGACCACCGTCACGTAGGGCCCTTGCGATTACTTTAGCGCCCCTATCATGGCCATCAAGGCCGGGTTTGGCGACTACTATCCGCATGGTTAAGTCGTTCTTCCGACATCTGTGACACCCTTCAATGAACCGATTGGAACATTTTACTCGGTAGTCTATCATTAGGAATGCTCATGGGCGGCTTTGACTCGTTGTATGCTCATCCATGTCAGGCGTGAAGGAACGTATCGATGACTTGCGCCGGCGTAAGGCACAGGCAGAAGCAGGTGGTGGGCAGAAGCGTATCGCTGCACAACACGCTCGTGGAAAGATGACTGCTCGTGAAAGAATTGAACAATTATTAGATGACGATTCATTTGTAGAAGTTGATGGATTAGTTGAACATAGATGTCGAGATTTCGATATGGACAGAAATGTCATTCCAGGTGATGGTGTAGTCTGTGGACATGGCACCATTGATGGTAGAACTGTGTATTGTTTTGCTCAGGACTTCACAGTTTATGGTGGTTCATTAGGGGAGATGCATGGACTAAAAATTTGCAAGATTCTAGATATGGCACTGAAGACCGGCGCCCCTGTAATTGGATTGAACGACAGTGGTGGTGCTCGAATACAGGAAGGGGTTGCTAGCCTAGGATCATACGCGGAGATATTTTTCAGAAATGTAAGAGCAAGCGGAGTCATTCCCCAAATTTCGGTAATTATGGGTCCATGTGCTGGTGGGGCTGTGTACTCACCTGCGATTACCGATTTCGTTGTAATGGTTGACCAGACTGCTCACATGTTCATCACTGGACCGGAAGTCATCAAGACTGTCACAAATGAAGAAGTTAGCTTCGAAGATTTAGGAGGGGCATCAACCCATGCAACTAGGTCAGGAGTGACTCATTTCACCGCAGATAACGATGATGATGCGTTAGAATTGGTAAGAGAACTAGTTGCAATGTTGCCTCAAAATAATCTTGAAAAGCCTCCGGTTAAGGCTACATCTGACCCTCTTGATAGGGATTGTGAATCTCTAAATGAATTGATTCCAAATGACCCGACTACTCCATATGACATAGTAGATGCAATCGAAGAAACTCTGGACGATGGAGCGTTCTTAGAGGTACAAGCAGACTTTGCTGGAAATATTGTTGTTGGATTCGGAAGACTAGGTGGGCATACAATTGGGATAGTTGCTAATCAGCCAAAATTTTTGGCAGGCTGTTTGGACATTGATGCCTCGGTAAAAGCAGCCAGATTCGTAAGATTTTGTGATGCATTTAACGTACCCTTGCTAACTTTCGTTGATGTTCCAGGTTTTCTTCCAGGGGCTAGTCAAGAATGGGGGGGGATTATTCGTCATGGAGCAAAGTTACTCTATGCTTACGCGGAAGCAACAGTGCCTAAATTAACTGTAATTACACGAAAGGCATACGGTGGCGCTTATGACGTGATGAGTAGTAAACACATTAGGGGCGATTACAACATCGCATGGCCTTCCGCTCAACTTGCAGTTATGGGTGCTGAAGGCGCTGTGCAGATAATACACCGGCGTAGAATAGGATCAGCAGGTGACCCTGAAGGAGAAAGAAATCGATTGATCGATGATTACGAAGACACCTTTGCAAATCCGTATCGAGCTGCGTCGCTAGGCTATCTTGATGATGTTATTCAGCCTAGTGAGACTAGGGCTAAATTAACCAAGGCATTAGGGGCTTTGTTGGAAAAGGAAGAAATTAGACCTGCTCGTAAACATGGAAATATTCCACTGTGAGGGTATCATATGGCTCGGAAAAAAGATCGTTTGCGGGCTGCTGCTATTCTCGCTGTATTGCTGGAGGATGCTGAAGGAGAAGCGTTGCACATCTCAGATAGTAGAGATATAGGGAAGGCCTGGTCTCATGACCATAGACGTTCTCTAAGTGGGAAAAGAAATTTGTTACGGGCTCGCACACGTAGAAGTACTACTAGGTGAAAATATGAAAAAACGCAAAGTCAAAGTCGACGGAGAGGAGTTTGATGTCGAACTTGAGAAACAAGGTAGCGTATGGAATGTCTCCATTGAAGGAGAGATTTTCAACATAGAAATCGAAGGTAGTTCTGTTGGAG
The DNA here is from genome assembly GCA_002708385.1 of Methanobacteriota archaeon. Taxonomy (GTDB): domain Archaea; phylum Thermoplasmatota; class Poseidoniia; order Poseidoniales; family Thalassarchaeaceae; genus MGIIb-O1. The sequence continues at coordinate 16,637 of PANM01000035.1, forward strand.
AATCATCTGGAAGTAAACGGAAAAAATGAGGAAGGGGGAATAAATCGGGTACAATTTCCTCTACAATACCTGGGAAGATTATCTCAATATCGGTTGAAGAGGGAGATAATGTCGGCGAGGGAGATGTTGTGATGATTCTAGAAGCGATGAAAATGCAGAATGAAATTCAAGCGCCCCTATCAGGAACCGTAACTGCAATTAATTGCAAACCAGGAGATAGCATTGAGGCAAATTCCCCATTGGTTGTAATTCTACCCGAAGAAAACAAAACTGAGTAGCACCTGAGGAAGACATATGCCGACATGCGATTACCCGGAATGTGAGGCCGAAGGGGAAAAAATTAGTCGGCTTTCACCAGAAGGGTTCCTGGTTGCTACAGGAAAGAAAGCGTATTCGTTCCGTGAAGCATATCGTCGCTTCCACTATTGTAAAGAACACCATGATGAATTGATGACTAATGTGTGGAATCGAGTTCGGTCCAAGGATAACAAAGAAGGCGATCATGTCGCCCCTACAGCAATTTAACCTCAAATAAGGCCTAATGCATCCTCTATTCTGTTTAATTCAGGACCCGTAGAACCTGAACCGACTAGTGAATCGGAATTACTTGCCACACATCCAGCACCAACATAAGGTGAACCAAAACAAACAGTTCCCACCATAACAGGAACTTGCATAATTTCCGCAATCTTGTCTGCTTCTTCTGCTGAAATATCAGGATGAGCTAAAATTCCTTTGTTATTAGCAACAGTCAACGACCCAACGGTTTCCTGACTAGCAACTTTTGTACGAAGGGTATCTACCTTCAGAACCTCGCCAATCATTTCGGCACCAGGGCCGGGAATGACTGGACTAACTATTGCACCATAATCATTGCAAGTAACAAGATTTCCTGCAGCATTTATCCCACTCTCTAGAACTACAATATCGCCGAAACTGGTTAATTCATCTAGATCAGCTTCAGTTGCGATATCTGCTACTGCTAATCCATTCTTATTTCCACGAACTAAAGAACCTAGCAATGCTGAACCACCAATAAAACATGGATGAAACTCTAAATCAAATGCAGATTGCAATTCTTCAACGGCGGGCTTATCCAAAGATGCAGGATGAAATAAAACATCTCCAATGACGCTTAGATAAACTCCCACTTGAGCATGTCCAAGTATGTCTCCGGTTGATATTCCCATGGGCTCACCTCTGCACTTCTGTATGTATGGCTTCGCCCATAGTGAATGAATGTTGATGCGGGGAGGTGAAAGAGAGTGGCACAGCGACGCAATTTCCCGTGGGCTCTCGCACCAC
>PANM01000036.1 GCA_002708385.1 Methanobacteriota archaeon
ATGGTACAAGGCGCGGCTCCAGTCGCTTACACTACCCGAAGAAGTGATGTTGAGGAAATTAAGGTCGTTGGATTAAGGAGGAAGATTGCAGAAGCAATGACCATCTCCAAGCGCCATATTCCACATTTCTCTTACTTCGAGGAAATCGATGTTACAGAATTGGAGGAGTTACGGCAATTCCTTAATGCGACTAAATCTCCGGAACAACCGAAATTGACCTATCTTCCATTCATCATGATGGCTCTAGCAAAGATAATGCCAAATCATCCTGAATGCAATGGACACTATGACGAAGCAAATGGAATTGCTAGAAGGTATGGGGCTGTTAACTTAGGAATCGCGACTCAAACCGATAGAGGTCTATTCGTTCCAGTGGTAAAGCATGCTGAAGCAATGGATGTATGGCAAGCAGCTGCAGAAATGCAGAGAGTATCAGGAGCGGCCAGAGATGGAACCGCTTCACTTGACGACCTTACTGGGTCTACCTTCACAATTACTAGCCTTGGAAGAGATGGAGGACTTGGAGCAACTCCGATTATCAACCACCCTGAAGTCGCCATATTAGGCGTTCACAAAGCGCGGGAAATGCCTGTTGTTAGAAAAGGCGAAATTGTGGTTCGTAGAATTATGAATGTATCTAGCTCATTTGATCATAGAATCGTCGATGGGGCTGATGGAGCAGCCCTAGTGCAGTCACTCAAGCGTATGCTTGAACATCCTGCATTAATTTTCATGTGAGGGAAAAAAATGACTGAAACTCGCAAGTGTAAGGTGCTCGTAGTAGGAGCAGGACCTGGAGGATATGTTGCCGCGATACGCAGTGCCCAGCTAGGATTAGATACGGTGATTGTAGAAGGTGACAAGGCTGGTGGGACCTGTTTGATTAGGGGCTGTATTCCAAGTAAGGCAATTATTCATGCTGCCGAGAGATTCGAATTTTTGCGGCAACACGCAAGTGAAGGAGGCCATATGGGACTATCTGTAGCCTCAGAGCCTGAAATTAACATGGCTGCTTTGGTCGGTTGGAAAGATGCGATAGTAGAACGATTGAATAAAGGTGTAGAGGCACTTTTGAAAGGCGCTGGTGCCGAATTAGTGAAGGGCTGGGCGACCTTTACAGGACCAAAGAAATGTACCGTTGAAACTTCTGATGGGGCTATTGAAATTGAGGCTGAAAACGTGATTATCGCAACTGGATCTAGTCATATCGACTTGCCATTCATGCCATGTGACGAGGAATTTGTGCTATCTTCTACAGGTGCTTTAGATCTACAAAAATTACCAAAATCTGCCGCTATTGTAGGCGGTGGTTATATTGGACTAGAATTAGGTTGTGCTTTAGCGAAATTGGGGACTGATGTAACCGTTGTAGAAGGAATGGATTCAATTCTTGGAATAATGGACAAAGAAATTCGACGGCCTCTAGAAATTTGGTTGAAAAAACATAAGGTTGTAGTTCATACAAATGCTCTTGCTCGCGGTACTGAAATCAAAGGCAAAGGAGCAAGTCGCAAAGCGCATTTGACCTTTGAGAAAGATGGAGAAGAACAGACGATCAAGGTCGATAAGGTGTTAGTAACCGTAGGTAGAACTCCAAACGCCAAAGGATGGGGATTGGAAAATATGGGTGTCAGAATGGATACAGGAGGGCGATTCATTCGTATCGACAGACAATGTAGAACGAATGTACCAGGTGTTTACGCGATCGGCGATGTAGCTGGTGAACCTATGTTAGCTCACAAGGCCTCTTCTCAAGGTGAAATGGTGGCTGAAATACTAGCAGGACATAACAGAGATTTCGATAAGGTGGCGATTCCAGCAATCGTCTTTACAGAGCCTGAAATTGTCTCTGTTGGATTGTCTCCTGATGAAGCCAAGGAAAGAGGAGAAGAAATCATAACTGGAAAATTCCCTCTAGCAGCAAACGGTCGAGCGCTAACATTGGAAGCGGAGAAAACAGCTGGATTCATTCGAGTTACTGCTCGTAAGTCCGATCACGTTATCCTTGGGATTCAGGCCGTCGGAAGCCACGTTGCTGAATTACATGGTGAATTCGTTCTGGCGCTAGAAATGGGGGCTTTATTGGAAGATATTGCCGATACTGTTCATGCACACCCTACAATGACTGAGGCCTTCCACGAAGGAGTATTGAAGACCCTAGGTCACGCTATCCACTCGGTATGATTCAATTTGGAGTGAAGTACGTGCAGATGTTGCGAATTCTTCGGGCAGAAATTGAATCGCAGGAAGAATTAGATATTGCAATGGCTAAACTGCAACAACAACGTATCAAAGATGAAATCATGGATACAGTAATTCTAGTTCAACATCCAGAAATAGTCACTCTAGGGCCAAAGGCACAACGAGATGGGGCTTTGGATGACCCCGCTATCTCTGATTACCCGACTAGAGTAGTAGATAGGGGCGGAGGGATGACATATCATGGACCAGGTCAGTTGGTTGTTTATCCAATAATTAAGTGGCAAGTTGGGGAACAATCTGTTCGAAACATAATCAATCGACTTGAGGATTGGGTTATGGCCGCTCTTGCTGATTGTGGAATAGAAGGATATCGTGATGATAGAATGATGGGAGTTTGGTTGGAAGGATACAAAGTATGTTCCATTGGACTGGCCTTCAAGCATTGGGTAAGCCGCCATGGTCTCGCTTTAAATTACAATACAAACCCTAACCGAGTAGAGTCCCTTTCTTGTTGTGGGCTTCCTGCTGGTATGACCACTTCCCTGCAAGCCCTCGGCCACACCCATGACCTAGAAGGGAGAATTCTAGATCGTGTACGTTTGGAAAAAGCATTGCTAGTTCTTGCCGAACAATATCTCGACCGGATGCCAACGGAACCTGAAGATTGGGCAGTGGAGTTGGTTGCATGAAACCGGATAGAAGTCTTTTGGAAAAACATTGGTCACTAAATCCTGAGATTATCTTCCTCAACCATGGCTCCTTTGGAGCAACTCCGAATAGGGTGATGGAAGAACAAAATCGAATAAGATTACATCTAGAATCGGACCCTGTACGATTCTTTGAGCGGGAGGCTTTCGAAAGTATGAATCAAGCTAGGCAAGTACTCTCAGAATTTATCAATGCAAATCCCGATGGTATGACATTTTGTCAAAACGCAACTAGTGGTGTGAATACTGTACTTCGAAGTTTGATTCTCAAAAAAGGAGATGAAATAATCGTTCCAAATCATTCCTATCAAGCATGTTGGAATGCAATCGATTTCATAGCATCCAGATGGGGCGTTAAGATTGTAGTAGTTGACCTGCCATTTAGATGTGATTCAGAGGAAGAAATCATTGAACCTTTGTTGGGTGCAATTACGTCTAAAACAGTTCTAGCAATGATTGACACAGTAACAAGCCCCACGGGACTTCGAATGCCATTCGAGAAACTTGTTAGAGAATTCCAATCGAGGGGAGTAGATGTTTTGCTTGATGCAGCACATGGCCCAGGTATAGTACCGATGGATTTGTCTAAGTTAGATGCGGCTTGGGTAACTGGAAACTGTCACAAATGGCTCTGTAGCCCTAAGGGATCTGCATTCTTACACATTAGAGAAGATAAGAAAAAGCAAACTAAACCACTTACAATCAGTCACGGCCATAGCGTAGACTTGTCCTCTCAGGAAAAGTTCAGATTCGAATTTGACTGGCAAGGGACTAGAGATCCTACTGCAATTCTATGTATTCCTAAATCCATTGAAACTCTCGAATCAATGGTTCAAGGAGGATTTGATGAAATTATGGAACACAATAATTCTCTCGCTTTGAAAGCAAGAAACCTTCTTTGCGAGAGTTTAGGCACAGACCCACCAACTCCTGATTCTATGATATCTGCAATGGCTACAATTGACCTGCCAGGAACATATTCGGGGGGTGCAGACATTATGGGTGACCCACTTCACAACAAACTGCTCGATGAATTCGGCATCCAAGTTCCAGTGTTCCCTTGGCCACATCATAAAATGAGATATTTCCGAATTTCCGCTTATCTATACAATGCTATTGAAGAGTATGAATACCTAGCAGAAATATTGCAAGAAAATATCTAATTTACCATTTTCGTGAATACATGAATAGAAGTAGTTGATGATTGACCGAGCACCTGCCTGAGGCGACAAATGAGGGTGAAATGATGGGAGAAGCTGTTGTTGCAATAACCGGCGCATCGGGTGCAAAATATGGAGTCCGACTATTAGAAGCACTATCCGTTGCTGGTTGGAAAACACATCTAATTGTCACTCGTGAGGGGGCACTGAACTTAGAATTAGAATGCGGAATATCTCCTCAAGATTTACAGAATGATTCGGTAATCCTTGAGGATAATAACAATCTTGCGGCAAGATCAGCATCGGGTTCAGCGCGTTTTGATGCCTACATAGTATGTCCCGCAAGTGGAACAACAATTGGTAAAATTGCAAGTGGAATATCAGATAATCTTGCTACAAGAAGTGCCTTAGTTGCGATGAAAGAGAGGCGGAAACTCATCCTCGTTCCCAGGGAATCACCCTACGCAACACCTCATCTCAGAGCAATGACTAATTTATCTGAATGGGGAGTGGTTATCCTCCCTGCAAGCCCAGGATTCTACAATAAACCACAAAGTCTCGAAGACATGATTGACTTCATTGTTGCAAGAATTCTGGATCAATTGAATATCGACCATGATCTAGGAAAACGCTGGACTGGTGAAGAAATCGGCTCTGCGTGAATCGATTAAAATTAACTCACATACCGGTTGGGTTGAAAGGTAGGAGTTTTTTCGAATGATTCGAGGAATATTATGTCTGACTGGCAATCACTAACAGTTCAGGAACTCAAAGAGGAGTGTAGAAATCGTGGTCTTCCGACTAGTGGAAAGAAAATAGAACTAGTTTCAAGATTACAAGAAAGCGATACTATCTCAGACGTAATCAATGCAGAAATGATTGAAGATGATTGTTCTGAAACATCAAAATTCGGTATTGACCAAATAAAAAAATTGCCAGTTTCCGTTCTAGCAGTAATTTCCATTTTGTTGATTGGAACAATGGGAGGAGTAGTGATTTACGGTGATGACCTTATTGATTGGGTCCAAGGAGAGCCTGATTACAACCTGATTGATTTTGATTCGACTAGTGCTAGAGGTTACGCCCAAAGTTTGGTTGACTTAGGACATCCAGAATGGGAGGGAAGAATGTCGGGGACTATTGAGGAGCATAATACTGCAGATTTCATCAAAGCAAATTTCACAAGCATGGGCATTCCATCTACTTTGGAGGACTTTGATGTCCCTATGTTTGTGATTGATCAAAACCCGGAATTATCAATTTGTCATGCCGGAGACATAGGTCAAACATTTCCTGCCTTTGCTTGTGGACCAACTGATGTGAATGCTGAATTCATTAATTTTGAACATAGAAGCGATTTTGTGTTACAGGGATATTCAGGTTCTGCATTTATTCGATTTGTTGATGATGTAGATGTTGTTGATTTAGGAACTGGAAACAATACTGCAGATTGGGCTAGTGCCGCAGGAGCAGTTGTGTTGATACACATGACTAGCGAAACTGAATCTAACACAGAATTATTCAAGAGAGCATCAGAAAATGACATTGGGGGCCTAATTATCATAAATGAAAGACAAAATTGTGATGAAATAGTCACAGGAGATTGTGTTCCTTATTTCAAGTCTGTCGATATATCCGCGATAGACAATATTCCAATCGACATGGGGTTTGTTATGGTCAGCAAAAGTGTGGGTCAGATTATTATTGACAATGTCATTAACCAAGATGGTCGTTTAGAATTCATGACATATGTTGAAAATGCTGGGGACGCGACAGTAAAGGTCCCTTGTGGAATAATCCAAGGTCAAACTGACTCATTGATAATTATTGGAGCACATCACGATACCGTATACATGGCACAAGGCGCAGTAGATGACACATCAGGTACTGCAACCGTACTAGAAATGGCTAGACAATTTGGATTAATCGAAAGCTTACAAGGTGCGCCAAAACACACAATTTACTTCTGTACATGGGGGGGTGAAGAAGAGGGGCTGTTTGGCTCTACTGCTTGGGTTGACAAACATAAATACAATCTATACGAGAATTTGGAACTTTACATAAATCTAGACATGAATCATGTAGATGCAGAAAGAAACTCTGGAGTTACTCTTTTTGGCAACCACAACACACATGTCAATCATATTCGGGGAATATCTGAGAAGTTTAAGTCAGAATACCCAGAACTTGCAGAAGTATACAACATCCAAGTCCGTAAATTAGACGATACTGAAATGCCGAATAATTCTGACCATGCCCCTTTCGTATACAATATCGATGATGACATATCGGATGGGAAAAAATACGGGCACGCCGCTGTTTGCTACGGATCAGGGTCTTACGAATATCACACATATCTAGATAATATGGACAGATTCAATGAAGAAAGCCTTGCAGTCTCTGGAATAATCTATGGATCATTAGTTTACTACCTTGCCTATGGAGAATAAAGCTCAAGCTTCTAGATGATTCAAAATTGCCTCATAATCAGGTTCTATGCCTGGATTTTCCGCAACCCAAGCATAGGAAATTTTTCCTACCTCATCGATAACAAATACCGACCTTTGTGCAGCTGTATATTCTGGCATAACAAATGGGATTTCGACACCATATGCTCGAGTTGCTTGACGATTTGTATCAGATAGTAATGGGAAGTTGATTTCATTCGCATCAGCAAAAGCCGCATTGGCAAAAATACCATCAACAGAAATGCCGAAAACTTCCGCTTCGGCGGTTTCCATACGATTCATTGAATCCGAAACTGTGCACATTTCTTTTGTGCAAACACCCGTAAATGCTGCTGGATAAAACAGTAAAACCACTCGGTTACCAATTGAGTCAGAAAGTCTAACCATATTCTTGTCAAAAGCCATCAATTCGAAATCCGGCGCCATGTCGCCTACAGATACCATATTACGCCCGAGTAGACATGTAATTTCAAGGTCGCGTGGCTCTACATTCGCTGAGGTGAGGCGATTCCTAACAAATCAAGTCCGGTTTGTAGGGTTCGAGCAGTTAAGTCGCATAATGCTAACCTGCTCTCTCTTAGTTGATCTTCAGACCCGAGAACTGGGCATGCTTCGTAAAACGATGCGAAAGCCTGAGCGATAGTGTGTAATTGAGTCGCTAATTTATGTGGAGAGTGGCTAAGACATGCTGAATCGAGTGATTCTGGGAACCTGATTAATGCTCTTCCAAGATTTAATTCTCTGTCTTCTGATAGATTAATCGACGCTTGTCTAGTAGATTTTCTGTCAATACCCTCTTTGGAGAAAATACTGCATATTCTAGCATGGGCATACTGAAGATACGGTGCAGTATTTCCATCGAAGGAAAGCATTTTTTCCCATTCAAATGTGTAATTGTTGTTTCGATCTGTGGAAAGGTCCGCATATTTTATTGCTCCAATCCCAAGCATTTCGGCAACTTCTGCTCTATCCGTTTTAGAAAGGCTGGGGTTTTTGTCGGCCACTATAGAATCGGCTCTCTCTACGGCTTCCATCAACAAATCATTCAGATGCACTGCGCCACCAGTTCTACTTGCTAATTTTTTACCATCCGTCCCCATTACCAACCCAAATGGAACATGAATAGCCTTTACTCCATCATCCATTAATTTCGCTTTTCTAGCAACCTCGAAAACCATTGCAAAGTGTTGTGCCTGTTCGGCTCCCACAACATAAAGAAATTCTCTACTTCCAACATTTTCTATTCTATCCAAAATACAGGCTAAATCACTAGTTGCGTAATTATAACCCCCATCTGCTTTTTGGATAATTAATGGAAGTGGATCTCCCTCACGATTAGTCCAATTGTCAAGGTAAACTACCTTTGCACCTTCACTTTCTTCAAGTAATCCGGCATCCTCAAGTTTGTCTAAAATTAATGGTAAAGTCGCCTCATACTTGGATTCCCCTGCTATATCCTCATTTGTCAGCAATACATCCATTCTCTGATATACCTCATTAAAGTGTATCAAGGATTTATCCACTAGCATTTGCCATAATTCAATGGTTTCAGGTTCACTTGCCTGCATCCTAACTACCCTTGCTCTAGAACGAGTTGCGAATTCAGAATCAGAATCAAACTTGATCCTTGCATCTGAATAAAATGAATTAAAATCAATAAAATCTGAGTTAGAATCTAAACCTAAATCGATTAGATGTTCGATTAGCATACCAAATGGCGTACCCCAATCTCCGATGTGATTTTCAGCTACAATCTTGTGGCCCTTGTGAGTTAGCATTCGATTTAACGCGTCCCCAATCACAGTTGATCTAAGGTGACCAACATGCATGTGTTTGGCAACATTTGGTGAAGAATAATCTATGACAATTGTCCTAGTTTCTTCAATAGATACACCAAGGCGTTCGTCGGATAACGAATTTTGTAATTTATTGGAAAGCCATTTTTGATTAGCTGAAAAATTAAGAAACCCATTCACAGAGGTAACCTCACAAATCTCTGATGCTGAATCACCTAACTTATCTAGAACATCATCGGCTATATCCAAAGGAGATTTTCTCAAAAACTTAGACAATGAATGGCAAGGCATCGCAACATCAGCAAAGGATGTATCAGTAGAACTAGAAACTAGGTCTTTCCAGTCTGATTCCAAGAGACCCATTTCGGACATTACCGGGTTTAATATGGGGTGCAATACCTCAATTAAATCACGCATTTTTCAACCTCAAGTAAGAGAATACCTCAGTAAAGCGGCTATTCCGCCGAATGAGGTGTACAAAGTGGCTCCTTCTTCCGAATCCAAAGAAATAAGACTGACTTTGGCGGATGTGTGACCCGCCAATTCAGTTAATTCATCTATAATATCGCGAGTTCTTTTTGGATCTTCTCTGATGTCTTCAGATTCACACTTCGGACAGTTCGGAATCTCTGAGCGGCTATTCTGTGTAGATTCCCATTGATGAGAACAGTGTTTGCAATTCCACCCAACACGTCTCTTTCTAAGGCCTTCAGATAACAGAAGTGTATCTACTGCTCCTTGATCGAGTGCTGACCTTATCATCATCTCACCGTAAGTGGCCTTTGGATGTGCTTGCATAACCTCACGAAGAAAATTATCGACTAATTCTCTCTCTGCGTCTAGTTCTATCTGATCCATTAGGTTACCAGCTCTCTGAACTAATTCTCTTAACCCACTCTCATTGGAATATCCAACGTCAAAAAATGGTTCTCGTATTAACTTCTTGACCTCATGATGGAAGTAGTCATTTCTAATCACGAAATCTTTCGTATGTCCAGGCCCACCAATGATAATACCTTTGATATCAGACAAATTTGGAAGCCAATAATTGCAAGCATGCTCGGTGGCCCTTTTGAAAAAATTATGAGCGGCTTCTTCGATTAAACGCTCAAATCTCTGAGCAGATTGGCCTCCTTGTCTGTGTTTGCCCATTATGTTTGATTGTAATTCCTCTTGACAATGAATCCTTTTGCCGCTAGCGATTCCATAAGCAGCTTCACCTCTGTCGATAACAAACAAACCATATGAGGTACGATCGATTAGCATATCTTCTAATTGAGTCAATTCAAAAGTTGAGTCACAGCGGTACCGGAACGAACCAAAAATCTCAGGAGGGTCATCGATTACAACTGTAACCAATCGAGTTTTATTGTTTCCAACAATTACATGGCCAACGAAAATGGCAATACCATTTTCTCCTGCATTTTTGTATCGATTCAATACTGAAATTGCAGATTCAATTGCATCTCCAACGTGCTTTCGTGTTAATTTTGATTTGATATTTGCTGCTTGTGCAGACTCTTGACTAAGTTGACCACGTACATCACTGATCAATCGATCTGGAGGTATAATTACTGTAACCAATTCAGTACCCATGCCTCTCATATTTTGGAGCTCGCCTAGTGTTTTCTTGGTTCGCAGTCTTCTCTGCTGCAACTCCAAGTCATCTGCCATCGCTAAGCCTCTTGGCTCAAGGCCGTAGTGAGAGGCATTTCAACCCTCTCGCGTGTATCCAACAGAAGGCATTGAAAGGGGCACTCACCCCCGGATGCACGATGGCGACGATAGTCCTTGCACTCGGAGGCAGCCTTTTGAGGCCCGAGGTGGAAGAGCGTCATGCATGGTTAGAGGAATTAGTTTCCATTATTCGGGACAGGGTTTTGGTCGATGATAGAATAGGAATTGTTGTTGGAGGTGGTGCGCCTGCTCGTGAGGGAATTTCTCTGGCAAGACCAATTATCGATAACGAAGACCGTCTTGATAGAATAGGCATTGCAGCTACTCGACTAAACGCCACTATTGTCAGAGAAGCATTAGCCGATGCTGGAGTTATGGTTTCGGGAACAATTGCCCATTCAATTAATGAAGCAACAATGCTTTTTGATGAAAGACCAGTTGTTGTTATGGGAGGCACAAGACCGGGGCATACGACAGATGCTGTCGCGATTCGATTAGCAATCGCAAGTGAGGCCGAACGTTGCATAATTTGTACCAATGTCGACAGAGTCTACGATTCTGACCCCCGCACAAATCCTCAAGCAAAATCCTATGTCCAGTTAACTCATGAAAAATTGCAAGAAATAGTCGGTCCCGCAAAGCACACGCAGGCTGGTCCTTCAGGAGTTGTAGACCCGATGGGTGTAGCTGATGCAACAGTTGCTAATTTGACACTATGTATTTTAGATGGTAGAGAATATTCGCGAATCAAGTCCGCAATTGAAGGTGATTCATTCAACGGAACGATTGTTGAGACTCAAGAAGAGGAGTGAATAATCTTGGGCAGGAAAGAAAGGATAGCAAAAGCAGCTACCAGGACAGCCTCACAAGTTAGGGAAAATGCTGCCAGAGAAAGAGGAAGAAGAAAACGCACAAGCAGTGCTTCTGGAGTTCCATCTCATAGACATTGTTCGGTATGTTGGGCTCCAATCCCGCTAAATGCGGAACCACCTGTGTGCAGTGACGAAGAGTGTGAAAAAACCCACGAGAAAAGAAATGCCTCTCGGAAACGCCTCACAATTATGTTGTACCTATTCCCTGCAATTGCGATATTAATCGCATTATTGACTTCAATATGAACCATATAATAGTTAGATTCAACATAAATTAAGCGAGAGGGTATGTCAATGAAGATGGTGCGAGTCCTTGGTGTTCTACCCGGATTCGTTGGATTTATTTGCCTATTATTACTGACCGGAAGTTTGGTTGGAATTGAAATAGACACAACAAGAATTGAGGCGACAACCGTTCCTTGTTTAGATGATGATGCGGGTGGTTGTCCCGTTGGAATGACAGGTTCTGATTTCTATGTCCCTTGGGGATTCAACTTCCTAGATGTCAAAATCCACATAGAGTGGAGTGAGCCAGAAAAGGCTTGGATTGGGGTGGTGGATGCAAAATATGCCGAGGAGTGCCCCCCCAATTCTAATGGTTTAACCTCTTGCGAGGCTGATGATTTTGAATTTGTTGCAGGTGGCCCCGATGACTCAGATGAATTCACATTTTCTCTAAAACCTGGAGAATATAGATTCACAAGTGGAGGCAGGGACGGTTCTAATCTAGATGATCAACTAGTTTCAATTACATCAACAATCCACATTTCAACAATCGGAGAAATAATGCTAGCAATAATCGGTGTCTTGTTAATGGTCGGAGCGATTGAAATGATTTATCCGATCAAATTATTTTGGAAGAAATTTGTCGACGCTTGACAATTGGAGATATTTTCTCAACGACTATTTGAATAACCAGTGATGCTTCGAAGAAATATGGCCGTGACCGAATGTCGCTCTTGTGGAGCCGAAATTAGGGGCGAAGGGTTACCACCTTCTTTTGGAGGATACAACGTATATTGTGTGACTTGTGGAGCTCAGTTTAGAGTCGACTGAAGATCAATTACCCGATGTTTTCTTCCTTCCACGTCTTGGCTTAGGTGCATTTCTCATTGCGGCTTCTCTTCGAGCCTCAATTTCTTCTGGTGAACCTATTGGTTCAATTTCTTCGATTTCACGATGCCATGTATCTGGTAATGACAAGGGGTCAGTAACTTGGTCCGCCGCTATTGATTGGATAATCACTGAACGTAATTCCTCAATTCCACCCCCTGAAAGTGAACTAATTCGAAGAACGCTATCCCTCGATTCTTCATGAATATCGGATTTCGAAAATACCGAAATCAGAGGACGTTCGGCTAGCAATTCCTGAACTTCTGAAAGGAGATGTTCTTGCTCTTTCAAACTCATGCCACTAGTTTCAGATGGATCGATTAGAAATAGCACTAGATCTCCTACATTCTCTAAAGCAGCAATTGCCTGCATCTCGATTTGATTTCTTTCTGTCATCGGCCTATCTAGAAGTCCAGGTGTGTCAACCATCTGGTAAATTCTTCTTCTATGTTCGAAGTGACCGACGTGTAGCCTTTTAGTTGTAAATGGATATGCAGCTACTTCTGGCTCACCACTAGATAATTCAGTAATTAATGCTGATTTACCAACATTTGGAGCCCCTGCTACTACAATACAGGGTTCAGCCGAATCAATGGAAGGCAATTCTCGGAGAATGTTCCTAGCATCTCCTAACCAGAGAATATTTTCACCAATTTGATTGATGATTGATGACATTCTACCATAGGCATGTCGTCTTTCTTGGTGAAAGGCTTCGATATTTCGGAACTTCAGCATTTTTGATTGAGACTCCCCCGCAATTTTTCGAACTCTTTCAGCGGCCCACTGAATTGCACCTAGATTTTGCCTAAATTCATCTGCTCCAACTGCCGCATCAACTAGTGCCTGATCAAACTCGGATTGGGCATTTAGACTCGGCCACTGGTCCACCCATTTTAGTAAGGTTTCAGCAATTGTATCACTAGCGGCTTGTACCATTCTCGCCATCTGTTTACGGACCCTATGGTACTTATCCGGATCTTCAACTAAGTCTGATTGCTTCCCAGCACGACGAAATGCTTTGTCCAGGACTTCCTGTGGATATAGAACCGTTGGAATCTTCCTCCACTCGACTGATGCCATTGCCTCCCCTCTAGTCTAGCGGCCGCACCCATCCTTCTTCAAACAACGTGCTTTTCTATGGCGAACCTCACGCGACTATATGCCTAGTGAACGCCGCGGTAAGAGAATCGATAGTTTGCCTGAATGGGCGAAGCGATTCGCAGAGGAATATGGTGCTAAGGATTTAGAAGACCGAAATGACGTTTTCTTTGGAGCTTTAATCGATAGACGAAGTGGATTAAGAAAGGATGATTTAATCAAATTGCTAATCGATGCCCGAGCACTTAGAGCTGAGGAAGACCCTTGGGTTAGAGGTATGTTGCTGGCAACTTCACGTAACGCTGTTGAAATATTAGATGAGAATGGAGAATACCGTTCTATTGCTAGAGATGTAATCGTAGAAGTACGTTTGGTGACTCATTTGAGGAAGTCATATATTGAAGATGATGAACTATTAACATTCGAAAAAGAGGATCTGAGAAGACGTTCTAATGTACATGAACAAGCTGAAAGACAAGCCGATGGTGGTTCGGACGATAGCCATTTGTGGGGTTAAATAATGGCTGAATTATCCAAAAAAGAATGTATACCTTGCAAAGGTGGTATACCCCCTATGGATAGGGAAAAAGCTAATCAAATGCTAAATTTGGTAAATAATGATTGGAATTTAGTAGAATCGCACCATATCGAACGTGTTTGGACATTTACAAATTTTGAGAACGCTCTGGAATTTGTTAATGAGGCAGGGATAATTTGTGAAGAACAGAATCACCATGCTGATTTTGAATTAGGTTGGGGTAGAGTCAAAGCTATGATTTGGACTCACAAAATTAACGGTCTAACAGAATCTGATTTCATACTCGCAGCAAAATTTGATGAAATTTAAGGTGGAAAAATGCCGAAGGATTTTCGTCTTCACACATTTGTATGTACAAATCAACGTGACCCAAGAAAACCACGAGAATGCTGTGCCTCAAAGAATGCATTAGACGTGATGACCAGGCTAAAGAGAGCGGCTAAATCTGAAGGAATAAAAGATGTTCGAGTAAACAAATCTGGTTGTTTGGACCGATGCGAGCAAGGAATTTCATGTGTTGTGTACCCTGATGGAATATGGTATACAATACCGGATGATGATATTGCAATTGCAAAAATAGTTTCTCATCTTGCAGGAGGTTCGCCAGTTGAGGATTATTTCATGTCAGAAATTAAAGCCGAACAGGGCGAGTAGCACCACAGGCTTGACATTTCAGTAATGTAGTTCTATCCTCTTTAATGAAACGAGTGTCAGGAGCCTTACATTGTTCGCAGAGAATGTATGTTTTGACATATGCAACAATCTTCTCCTTAATCCTCTTTGGAGGAACTCTTCCCTTTAGCATAACACGAAATTGCTCTCTTGTTCCTGAAGTTCCTAGCTCGTTAATCAGAAATTGATAGACATGATTCGCATCCCTATCCATCGCATCAACAATTGATGAAAAATTACGGATAATTGTTTGATTACCTTCGACTAAGATCTCAGGAGTAGGCATAGTCCAGCGATTCCTTTCACTAATATCGGTCGGAATCCTATCTCTTGCTCTATCGAGCAGAGCATCATATTCGAAGTCACCCATTATGCTGCCCGGGAGAATACTCCTTTTTCACCCCACCGCATAGCATTGACTTCAAACACCAACCGTCAAAGACCCCTATACGAACCGAACTTCATGGACGAGGCAGTCGAGGTAAAAGTCGCCAGGGTTCATGCAGATGCACAATTACCCACTCGTGGAAGCGCCCAGGCTGCAGGATGGGACTTGTATGCCCTCGAAGATACTGTAGTAAAGTACCGAACGGCAACCTTGGTTAGAACTGGATTACATGTGGCTATTCCAATTGGCTACGAAGGTCAGGTCAGGGCAAGATCATCCTTGGGCAAAAAAGGACTTATTCCACCTCATGGAATCGGCACTATTGATGCAGATTATCGAGGTGAATTATTCGTAATGATGACTTGGATCGGAGAAGGTAATTCCTACACGATAACCAAAGGAGAAAGAATAGCCCAGTTACTGATTACTCCAATCCCTCAATCTGTATTCAGGGAAGTAAAAATCGAACAGTTAGGTGAGACAGGCCGTGGCGAAGGTGGATTCGGTTCTACCGGACGATTTTGACCTTCTTAGCATGGTTCGAAGAATCGTGCTACTACATATTCAACATACGAATGCTTGATACGGGCCGGTTGGAGCCGTCCTATTGATGCCACTGAGCATAGACGAGCTCCGCCGAAAGGTAGAGGAATACCACAACAAGGGTTTGAACAGCCAACAGATAGCCGACGAGTTGTCTCTCTCTCAGACAACCATTCAATGGCTTTCTTCATCAAATGTGCCTATGGATGATGAAACACCATCGGATATTAGAGTAGGATGGAGATCTGTTGCTGTAAAAGCGGCTCGAGTAGAAGCCGTGTCGTACGTTTTTTGTGACATTATCGAGGAAGAAATAGGGGACGAAGTAGACACAATGGTTGGAATTTCGATAAATGGTATTCCATTTGCCCAAGCAATCGCCGGTCAAATGGACCTTGAATTAGCAGTCAGCAGAAGCATCAGTGAATCTGATGCAGGACATCTCTCTGAGGTATTTGCTAATGTCGGTGGTAAAAGAGTGGTTGTTATTGATGATGTTGTATCTTCCGGAACAACGATGAGAAAGACTGTTCAACACCTCAGAGAATCTGGGGCTGAAGTGAAACTATGCTTGGTTTTAGCCAATAAAACCGAAATGAATGATATCGACGGGGTGCCACTGCGCGGCCTAGTTAGAGTAGTAACTGTCTGAGGTAAATTCAATGCACTGGGCGGACTATACCGCTGAAAGACTCAGCAAAGAACGTGGGACAAAGCAGGTTGCTTGTTCGGGGATTACTCCGTCTGGAGAGTTCCACATAGGGCACTTGAGAGAAATCCTATCTGCAGAAATGATTCACAGAGCATGTTTGGATGCAGATTTAGATTCTAGATATATATTCATTGTAGACTCCATGGATCCTCTTCGGAGGGTATATCCATTTCTCTCTGATGAATATGAACAATTTATTGGATGTCCTCTGGCTTTTATCCCTGCACCTGACTCTGAAGGAAAGCCAGACTATGATGGAGTATCATACGCTGAGCACTTTCTAGGCCCATTTTTGGATGCACTTGCTGAAATCGGAGTATACCCTGAGGTGGTAATGAATCATGAGACATATCAAAATGGGCAATTTGCCAAAAAAATAGACGCTGCTATAGAAAAAGCAGATGAAATAAAACAAATTATTGAGTCGATATCTGGAAGAGAATTGGACGATAATTGGTTCCCATACAAACCCCTAGGTTCAGATGGGAGTATGGATGAAGTAACGGTCACAGGTTACGAAAAACCATTTGTCCATTGGATCGATAGATATGGCAACTCAGGTACTGCAGATATTCGAAAGGCAGAGGGAAAACTGCCATGGAGAATTGATTGGGCCGCTCGCTGGGGAATCCATGGAATAACCTGTGAGCCTGCAGGAAAAGACCACGGAGCGGCGGGGGGTTCCTTTGATACAGGATTGCCAATATGCAAATTATTAGGTTCAGAACCACCTTCCAAGATGGTGTATGAATGGATACAGGTAAAGGGAGCGGGGCCTATGTCTTCCTCCTCAGGAAATACAATAGGACCGATAGAGGCACTAAACCTAGTCCCTCCTGAAATTATTCGATATCTGATAGCTGGATCAAAGATGAACCGTCATATCGATTTCAATACAGGAGGAGCACTATTTCAAATGGCAGATGAATATGAGAGATTAGTTGCTGACCCACCAAATATTGAATCTGAAGAACTAACAAAAAGGCAGAAAGTTGCTGCTATAACTCAAACCGGAGCTATGCGATTAAGTCAAATCGACAGAGGATCTAATCCTGCTGAATCCGTTGCTGGTGTGTCCTTCAGACATCTAGCAATGTTAGCGCAAATTAAAGCATCAGACGAAGATGTTTGGGGATCTCTTAGAAACAGTGGCCACCTAATGGGTGAACCAAACTCTGCCCTCAAAAAACGACTTACTAGAATGCGAAACTGGATATCGAGTGTTCATTTCCCAGAAGATGCAAGAATTCAGATAAGAAGTAAAATTGATGATGAAACTCGGGCTGAGTTGAACGATAATCAACTGAATTTCTTATCAGAACTCGGAGAACAATTTTCAGAAATTAATTGGTCTGATGAAGAGATTAGTACTACGATTAGAACTACTGCAGCTAAATCAGGGATTAGTGGTAGAGAATCCTACACCGCGCTGTATTTGGCAATGCTAGGTAGAAAACACGGTCCAAAAGCCTCGGCATTGATTTTGGAGATTGGAAGAAAGGATGCCGTTGATTTGTTGAGTTAGTAACTCAAGCATCATCATTCAACGCTTCTAGAAGTATAGTAGTGCCAATAAATCCTCCAGCAAAACCGGCTCCAAAGGAACCTAATTCTAATATTGAAGAAAATATAGAATCAAGCGAGTTCGCAAGCCAGCTAACAATATCGGTAATTATTTCTAGGAGACGACCAAAGTTGATTGTGATTATACCCGATATGGCTAGGAATCCGAAAAATGCTGCTTGGGCCAAAGCGATAATCTTCATGGCTTTCAAAGATATGCTGATTAAAAATGCAGCTGTAGCCCCCAAAAAAAACCCTAATATTCCCTTTAATCCGTAGTTTGTGATTACTTCGATATTCCCACATCCTTAATTTAGAATAGCGATATCCAGTAATCTCGGCTCGGGAATACCCTCTCTCGCTTCTGCAATTGCTTGCACTTCCATACTGGCACCGGCCATAGTGGTAACAAACGGAATGTTTAGCTCGACGGCTAACCTGCGCATCATATTTCCATCTAAAACAGCACCACCAGTATTTCTTGGTGTATTGATAATTAGGTGAATCTTACCCTGCCTCATAAGATCAAGTGCGTCTGGAGTAAGTCCCTCATTAATTCGATAACAGGTCTGCACATCTACACCGCCTGAATCTCTTAGAACGTGAGCCGTCCCTCGTGTTGCATAAATTGTAAAGCCCATCTCCTCCAATTCCTGAGCCAAAGGAATTACATCGTGTTTGTCAGCATTCTTCACCGTAATGTATACACCACCTTCTATTGGCACCGGAAGTTCAGTTGCTAAGCGTGCCTTCAGATAAGCTGCTGCTGCACGCTTGTGACTTCCCATTACCTCTCCAGTACTCTTCATTTCCGGACCAGGAGCTGGGTCTAGTCCTCGTAGTTTTATGAATGGGAATACCGGAGCTTTGACACAAACCGCTTCGCTCTGGGGTTCAGGGAAATCAAGGTCGGCTAATTTTTCTCCCAGAGTTAGTCTAGCGGCAATTCTAGCGAGAGGTACACCTGTAGCCTTGGCGACAAATGGAAATGTTCTAGACCCACGGGGGTTGACTTCTAGAACGTACAAAGTCTCTCCGCGAATCGCATACTGAATATTGAAGCAGCCCTTAATTCCTAACTGAATACCGATTTTTTTAGTCCAATCTTCAACTTGGGCTAATATTTTCTTTGAGATATTTTGAGGGGGAATAAAACAAGTTGAATCTCCAGAATGAATTCCTGCCTCTTCGAGATGTTCCATAATCGCACCAATTAGAACCTCAGTTCCATCACAAACTGCGTCTACATCTAACTCCATTGCATTACCCAGATACTCATCTACCAATAATGGCCTTTCTGGAGAAAGATACGCTTCCTCCATATATGCATCTAATTGCCTATTATTGGATAAAATTTCCATACCGCGGCCACCGAGAACATAGGAAGGGCGAATCAATACTGGATAACCAATCTCTTGAACCGCTTCTCTAACTTCTTCTGGTGTGCTTGCTGTTGTACCATTTGGCATCCTCAGCCCAACTCTTTTTGCAAATTCCTCAAAGCGTTCCCTATCACTTGCTTCATCAACAGCGTCGGGAGTAGTCCCCTGCATCGCTAAGTTAAGCCCCAAACCTTCCAAATGAGGTAGCCTTCCTGCCAATGGAAGAGCGAGATTAATTGCTGTTTGACCACCGAATTGAAGTAGAATCCCGTGGGCTTTCTCACGAAGTAATACTTCCGCTGAGTGTTCTAATGTTAATGGATCAAAATAAAGTCGATCGCTTGTATCGAAATCAGTGGAAACCGTTTCAGGGTTGTTATTGATGATAATGGCCTCATGTCCTAATTCTCTGATTGCCCCGACCGCATGAACACAACCATAGTCGAATTCTATACCTTGTCCAATTCTAATTGGACCACTCCCAACAACAACTATGCGTTGTTTCGTAAAATCCTCGATTCCTGGAACATGGTCAATTCCAGTTGGAGCTGACCCCCCTTCGTAGGTTGCATAATAGTACGGCGTTACTGCTGCAAACTCAGCCGCGCAAGAGTCTACCATACGGAATCGGGGATGAATCTCTAACTCGTGTCTACGCCTCATCACAGCGTCCTCACCTGAGTCTTTCGGTAATGATTTGAATCCATTCGCAGGGAATCCAGCAAGTGCATCTGCGATATGTAAGTCAGTAAAGCCGGCTCCCTTCCATCTTCGCATTTCTCCAATAGGAATATCTGCAGCTTTCATGCCCAATTCTCCTGCTGCCCGTATTTCTGTTTCAAGTGCCGCCATTTTCTCAAAGCGGTGTAGGAACCAACGAGTGATTCCACCTGAAACATCCCGTACATCTTCAATTGAGTACCCCCTTCTAAATGCCTCAAAGAGGGCACCCATTCTTCTATCAGTTGGAATCCTAAGCCAATCAATTAGAAGTGCTTCAGGCAATGGTTCGCTTGCTCTTTCATCCATAGTCTCACCTCCTGATGCATCCGCCATGGTCAATGGTCTAGGATGGGGTTGGCCATACTCCAAACTCGCCCAAGCCTTGAGGAAGGCTTCCTCAAAACAGCGCCCAATTGCCATTACTTCTCCGGTAGACTTCATGGAAGTCCCGATAGTTCTATCTGCGGTCCGGAATTTGTCAAAAGGCCAGCGAGGAATTTTCACCACACAATAATCTAATGTTGGTTCGAAAGCAGCAGTTGTTCCTTCACCTGTAATTGGGTTCGGTAACTCATCTAATGTGTAGCCTACAGCGATTAGGGCTGCCATTCTAGCAATTGGATAACCTGTGGCTTTACTTGCTAAAGCGGATGACCTTGAAACTCTTGGATTGACTTCTATCACTCTATAATCGCCTGTAGACTGCTCGACGGCAAATTGAACATTACAACCACCCTTAATGTTCAATCTCCTAATTAAGCGAAGAGCAGCATCACGTAACATCTGATGATCTCTATCTGAAAGTGTCTGTTGAGGGGCTACGACCACCGATTCACCAGTATGTACACCCATCGGGTCAATATTTTCCATAGTGCAGACAATGATTGCATTGTCTCCACCATCTCTCATAACTTCGTATTCATGTTCTTGCCAACCAAGTATGCTTTCTTCAATGAGTACTTGCCCAATAGCAGAATGTAGTATACCTTGGCTGGCGATTTCAACTAATTCGCCCATATTATGAGCGGTTCCTCCACCAAGGCCTCCTAGAGTAAAAGCCGGTCGAATTAATAGTGGGAAACCACCGAGAGAATCCGCGGCTTCAATGACTGACTCGATGGAATCACATGCTATTGCTTTACAGACAGGAAGATCTATTTCCTCGCAAACTTGTTTGAATAAATCTCTGTCTTCAGCTTCATCGATTGATACTAAATCACAGCCAATTAACTCTACATCTAATTCGTCTAAGCTACCATCATGTGCAAGTGCGGAAGCAATATTGAGAGCAGTTTGACCACCCATCCCAGCAAGTAGAGCATCTGGTTTTTCTATTTCTAAAATTCTCTTGACCACTTCTGGCAGTAATGGTTCGATGTATATTCTATCAGCCATTTCTGGGTCGTTTTGGATTGTTGCCGGATTTGAATTAATCAGAATTACTTCGTAACCATCGGCCCTTAATGCTCGGCATGCCTGACTGCCTGAAAAATCGAATTCCGCTGCTTGACCAATTCGAATCGGTCCGCTTCCTAAAATTACGATTCGTTTCAAATCGTCTCGACGAGGCATTAGTTTTCGCCCCCAGATGTAGGAATTGGGATACCTGCTAAATGGTCATTTACCATACTAGCGAATCTATCGAACAAGGGTGAGGCATCATGCGGACCAGGGCAAGCCTCTGGATGATACTGAACGGTAAATGCCCTCTTTCCAATCAAATCTAAACCTTCCACGGTTCTATCATTTGCATTAACGTGCCTGACTTTGAATGGAGCGTCTAGTTCGTTACCTCCGCGTACAGAACAAACACCAGAGGGGTGTGGTGCAAGCATTCCTTTTTCTGGATCCTCAACTGCGAATCCATGATTTTGACTAGTGATATACACTCTGCCAGTTTCTAAGTCAACTACAGGCTGATTAGAACCTCTATGACCATATCTAAGTTTGTAGGTACGAAGGCCTGCGGCCAATCCCATTAATTGATGACCTAGACAAATACCCATCACTGGCAAACCCGCTTTAACCGCCGAGGATAAACTATCTCTCGCGGTTTTTGCAGCACCTGGATGGGCGGGATCACCAGGTCCATTTGAGGCGAAAAATGCGTCCGGTTCCCACTTCAATATCTCATCGAATGTTGTAGTAGCAGGACACCATACGACCTCAAAACGTTGTGAGAGTTCTCGCAAAATATTGTACTTTACACCACAATCAATTGCTGCAAGTCTAGGTAAAGGATTACCTTCCTTATCGATAGCCCCAGGGTTGATTATGACTGCATTTTCGCAAGTCACTTCTGCCACTAAATCCTCTGAGTCGGGGGGAGTCATTTCATCAAGGCGAACTAGCATCTCCCTCTCTGCTTCAGCGGGGCCAAAAATACACAGAACAGTTCCGTGTTCTCTGACTCTACGAGTCAATTCCCTAGTGTCTATATCCTGTATACCGGGAACTCCGTGAGCAAAAAGAAAATCATGGACACTACCGATTGAATCCCTATGGTCTGGCACTTCCATTAATTGTCTGCAAACAACCCCTCTTGGCCAAACGCCTGCTGATTCGGAGGTTCCGGGGTGGACTCCATAATTCCCTAGTAATGGCCAAGTGAAGGTTAGAACCTGTCCTGCAAATGAGGGGTCGGTGAGGCTCTCTTGATATCCAGCCATACCAGTAGAGAAAACCAACTCACCCTCTGCAATCACAGGCGCGCCAAATAATCTTCCTTTGTACCGTGTCCCATCGGCTAAAAGTAGTAAACCATCAGCTCCTGAAGCGGGTTCTGGTGCATTAGAATCTAGTAATGCATCGGCAGCATCGGGGAAAATAGGGGGTTCGGTAACTCCTGAAACCCCAGCGCCGGGAATGAAGCCCCTGCCGGGAGGGTTCTCCGACATCAGCGATGCTGCCCGAAAGAGCCTATTAATCATTGAGAGTCATTTCACTCTTCTTCAAGATTGATTACCTGCTTTTTATCGATACTAGGGACTACCTGGATTTCTCCACCTTGAAAGTGCTTAGATTCATCGATTTGACCAATTAATGATTGAAGGAATACACCAAGCGCTGCAACTTCTGAATGAGGTTGATTACCAATGGAAATGTTGTAATTAGCCAATCTAAAAACTTCACCTGGAACCTTAGTGCCTCCTACGACAATAACCATTGGGCGATCACTTTCAATTGATTTAATCGATTCTCTCCAAGATTCCCCATACATAGTAAGGTGTACTATTTCGCCCGGTTCCCCATCACCTGCATCTTGGGAGAATCGACGAAGAAAAGACAGTGGTTTCGATTCATATCTACATTCGAATTCTCCGCCAAACCTTTCGGTTACGGATTTCCATGTTTCAAGAGCTGAGCTGTCTTCTTCACCGGACAAAATAATTTCGTCAGCCCCAAATGCTCTAGCGGTCAAACCAAGGTGGCTTGTTATCCGTTTATCACGTTCCCTTCTATGACCCAGTCTGAGGACTGAAATCCTTTTCCGAGGGGCGCTCATGTAGATTACGCGGAAGGCCCGACTTCATCAGCCTGACTCATATCAGATGCGTCATTGAATTGTGGGATTAAATCGACAGGCATGTGAATCATTTGTAATCTCACCCACTGAAGAAGCCAAGCATCGATGAATAACTTCGCCGAATAATGTATCATAACGGCTAATGCGAGAAGTCGTAATGTGCCAAAAATAGCGGTTTGATTGCTAACTTGGTCGGTAAGTAGAGCAAAGCCAATTGGCTCTAGGATGTAATACAAGGCAAGAACTACTAGCAAACCTCCTATGTTTGACATCGGAGCATGCCCTCTTTCTCTCCCAACACTCCAAACTACGGTTGCAAAGAAAACTATTATTGGCACAATTTTTGCCAGTGCAGAAAATTCAAAATCACCCAAAAGAGAGATAGGGATGTCTCCGTTGTTTAGAGCATCAGAGCCCTTCTGGACAGAAATCCACCAAAATAACCCAGACATCATCAATAATACACCTGATAACCATCCACGATTGGTAATCATATCTCGGATTTCATGCCTATCTTTGGGTTGTAGACGTTGAAGAATTGACTCCATTAGTTCGAGTGCATCATTAGATGGCAATTCCTCTTTTGCGGCAGCCGCAATGCCCTGTTGTGAGGTGATTTCTCCCCCATCATTAGGCTCCTCGCCCAAAACCATTGAGGGATTGCCGCTCCGTCACATCATAAAGGGTGCGTCTAATGGGTAGTATGAAATGGCCGACTGGAGACCTATTCTAAATCGCCGAAGCGATGGTTTTCCAAGAATAATGGGGATTCTGAACATAACCCCTGACTCATTTCATGCTGATTCGAGAGTTGATTCGGTTGACGATGCTTTATCCCGAGCAAAGCAAATGGTAGAGGATGGGGCAGATTGGCTGGATATTGGCGGTGAGTCTACAAGACCCGGTGCAGAACTAGTAGCCATAGATGAAGAAATGATTCGGGTATTACCTGTAATAAAGGCGGTTAGAACCGCTCTTCCTAATGTAGGAATTTCAATAGATACGAGACGATCTCAGGTAGCTAAGGCCGCTCTAGATTTAGGAGCAGATATGGTGAATGATGTTAGTTCCTTATCCGACCCTAATATGGTAGATTTAATCATAGAATACAAATGCCCTGTTTGTATAATGCATATGCAAGGATTACCTGAAAATATGCAAAATAATCCGAGTTACAGTGATGTAGTATCAGAAGTTCGTGAAAGACTTGCCATCACATCTCAAAAATTAGTCAATTTAGGTTTAAATCCTGATATGATTGTTACAGATCCAGGAATAGGGTTTGGTAAATTACTTGAGCACAATCTATCATTATTGGGTGCAGGCAAAGAAATTGCCCCTAGGCAAGATATGTCATTAATGTGGGGAGTAAGTAGGAAACGAATGTTTGCTGACCTGCTCGGCCGGAGTGATAGTGAAGAAAGGTTGGCCGGAAGTTTAGGACTCGCCGCAATGGCCCCATCCAAAGGAGTCGATATCATCAGGGTACACGATGTGCGCGAGCACGCAGACCTGTATGCGGCTATGCGAGCAATCGATTGAGGTGATTTGATGGGGCAGAATATAGTCGATATCGGTGATAATTTAAGAATTATTGGAACCGCTCACGTTAGTACTGCATCGGTGGAATTAGTTAGGGAACAAATAGAACAATGGAAACCAAACTTGGTTGCCGTTGAGCTCTGTGAGTCTCGATTGAGGTCGTTGCAACAGCCCGACGATTTGGATAATGATGACCTATTGAAAATAATCAGTGAAGGAAGGTCTTCGATGATCTTGCTACAATCTGCTCTAGCAGCACAACAGAGACGAATGGGTATGGAAACAGGAGAAAAACCTGGAGCCGAATTACTCGCGGCTATCGAGGTGGCTAATGAGAATGGGATAGATCATGCTCTTATCGACAGAGATGTGGTAATCACTTTGCGAAGGGCTTGGAGAAAAATGGGCCTAAGGGAAAAATGGCGCGTTTTGAATGCACTACTATGGGAAGACGATGATGAAGAATTTGATCTCGATGAATTAATCGAAGACTCCGATTTATTGACAACTATGATGGAAGAAGCAAGAGAGGCTGCTCCGCGTGCTGGAGAAGTTTTGATTGATGAGCGAGACGCGTTTTTGGCGGGTAGAATCCAACAGGTCAGAGGAAAAGGAAAGGTCCTCGCTGTTGTCGGTGCAGGCCACATAAATGGAATAATAGAGCATCTAGAGAAACCAGCTCTTGAAACCACATCAAGACTAAGCAAATTGTCTTCTGAACCTCCTAAACCGATTTGGCCAAAGATTGTGATGTGGACCATTCCAATATTCCTTACATCGGTTGTTGGTTACTTGTTTTGGAGTGGAGACACTGAAGCATTAAAAGATACAATTTGGTATTGGACCGCTGCAAATGCAATACTAGCAGGATTAGGTGTCGCGTTAGCCCGAGGGCATCCCCTTTCGATATTAGTTGGAGCATTGGCTAGCCCGATTACTAGTTTGAATCCCACTTTAGCAGCAGGTTGGTTCGCAGGATACACCCAACTGAAGATAGCCGCCCCAACTGGAGGGGATGCAACGGAGTTTC
>PANM01000037.1 GCA_002708385.1 Methanobacteriota archaeon
AGGGCATTGCAGTAAAGGTTCGAGATGTGGCATTGAAGTAATCCTACGATGCAATTGCAATTGCGACGGGGATTCATTCAAGTGATTCAGGCGCTCACATCCAGCCGACTCCCCTAGGGAGTCGTCAGCAGGAGTTGATTTGTTGAGTGAGGGATTCGTCATCGAAACGCGTGATTTACGCAAGATGTACGGCCCCCATTTGGCCCTAGACGATGTGGATGTACAGATTCCACAGGGCGCCATCGGCATCTTGGGTCCAAATGGAGCTGGAAAATCCACTTTCTTCAAATGTATTTTGGGATTAATTACGACTACATCTGGTGATGGCAGTGTACTGGGTTATGACATCAAAACTGAAGGCGACCTAATTAGGTCAAGAATTGGATATATGCCCGAATATGACTCATTAGATCCGGATTTGAATGCAATAGATCAGGTAAGATATGCTGGTGAACTTATTGGTATGAGTCCCTCGGCCGCAATGCAAAGAGCGCATGAGGTATTGGAATATGTGGGCTTGAGGGATCAAAGATACAGAAAGATTGAGTCATTTAGTACAGGAATGAAACAAGCAACTAAGCTTGCTTGTGCAATTGTTCATGACCCTGAAATTCTAATCTGTGACGAACCTACAAACGGACTCGATCAACGCTCTAGAGAATTCATGCTGAAGACCCTCAGAAGGACCGTTGATGAGGGAGGCGGTACTGTTCTGATGTCCAGTCATGTGATGGATGACGTCCAGGAAGTTTGCGACCGTGTTGTAATGATTCATCAGGGTAATATTGTTGTAAATAGGCCGATTTCAGATCTTGCCAATCAAATCGAGAAAGAGGTTGAGGCAGTCATCTGGGGCGGTGCAACAAAAATGGAAGAAGCACTGATTTCCCATGGGCTCAAAGTACGTCGAATGGGGAGGGTTATGAGGGTTACAATTGAGGATGAAAATACCATCGAACAAATTATTTCCATCGCTGCTAAGTCAGAGGTACAAATCAGAGAATTAAGAGAATATGAGCCTGATTTGGAAGATATTTTCCTACTAATTATGGATAAATTAGGTGCTAGAGTAAAGGGTACATCTGAATTAATGACCTCAGAGCACACGGGAGGGGATAGAAGTGTTTGATGAAGACGAAATTGTCGACGACTCTCTTGAGCCGGAGACAGTACAAACGGCTTCAGAAAATGAAGTTGATTCTGAATTAGGCCAAACAAGAATGGAAGTTGCTTATGGCGCTGGAGATGGTGATGATGATGCCAAGGCTGTAGTAGCTCGCAAGGCCTCAATGGGTGTACTATACGAGCAAATTTATCGTCCATGGAATGGACAGCTTGGACCTAGATGGGTCAGAAATTATGCGATTTTTCGCCACCATGTTTACGGTATTTTCTCAAGCAAGGGTCATCGACACTACAATCCATTCGTTAGATTATCAATTCTAGTAATATTCCTTACCTCACTAACCCCGATAGCTATGATTTTCCTTTCTGTGACAATATCAGGAGGAGAAGGCTCAGATTGGCTTAACAGAATGTGGGGTGTAAATCGGTACAATCTCTGGGGACAGGTGCTAGGATATTTTCCAAGAAATCTTTGTATGTGGCCTCTGTTAACGGCATTAGTTGTTGGTGGAATGATTTCTGATGATAGAAAAAACGGTACCAGTGCCATCTACTTCTCTCGACCAGTTACCAGAACAGACTACACAGCCATGAAATATCTATCTTCAGCAGTTGTTCTGGGTTTTGTCATAGTTTTCTCTTACATGTTATACTACACATCTGCGATTGTCTTCAACGGGGAAGGCTGGGCTTACCTAATTGATACTCTACCCATGTTCCTTGGGGGTTTACTTGCTGGAATTTTATTAGTTATAACTTACACATCAATTGGCATGGCTCTATCTAGCGTTAGTCAGAGTAGATTCTTCGCAGCCATAGGCTTTCTAGCAATTATTTTTGGAACAAAAATTGTTGCATTAATGATTGAACTAATCTTCGAGACAACAATTTTCTATATTTTCAGCCCATATGATTCTCTTGCACATCTCGGCCAATGGTTGATTGGTATTCCTGCAAATTATGAGCATTCATTGGCACTTTCAATAATCTCTGTGATTATTTACAATGCTGCATCTATCGGATTGTTAATCACTCGTGTCCGTTCACTGGAGGTGACCCGTGAATGAGCACTAAACCAACACCTGCTGTACTTCTACAAAATTGTTCTAAGTGGTACGGACAAGTAATTGGCATCAATGATGTATCTTTGGCAATAGATGGTGGGGTTACAGGGATTTTAGGTCCAAATGGAGCAGGTAAATCTACACTTTTCAAGCTCTTAATGGGTCGATTAAAGCCAAGCAGTGGTGATGTTAGGTTGTTTGGCGTAGATCCTTGGGAAAGCACGTCGCCATATCGTAGGGTTGGTTATGTTGCTGAGACTGAGAAATTGTATGATTGGATGACTGGTCATGATTTTGTTTCTACATTGGCCCGTCTACATGGCATGACTAGAGAAGAAGCAAGTGATAGGGCATCTCATGTTCTGGAATTTGTTGGTTTAGCGGACGTGCAAAATAAGGAAATTGGCAAGTATAGTAAAGGTATGAGGCAGAGAATAAAGATCGCTCATGCCTTGGTTCATGATCCTGATTTGATTATCCTCGATGAACCACTTCATGGTTGTGATCCAATAGCAAGAACAAGTATAATGAGTGTTATTCGTGACCTAGGAAGTCAAGGAAAAACTGTTCTAGTCTCAAGTCATATTCTTGACGAAATAGAGAGAATAACCGAACAAATTGTTATCCTACATAATGGAAGGTTACTCGCATTGGGTAACCTTCACGCAATCAGAGATTTGTTAGATAAACATCCTCATAGAATTATGATTAGAACTGAGAATCCTAGGAAATTGGCGGAATTCTTTGTCCCAGAAGACCCTGTTTATGGTGTTAGATTTTCACAAGAAGGAGCATTAGAGATTTTGACAAATGATTTATCTGCTGCTCATGATGTTTTACCAAGAGTAATAGTAGACTCAGGATTGAAGATTAGTTCTATCGAAAATCCGGACGATAATCTTGAGGCTTTGTTAGGATATCTAGTAGGTGGTGCGTAATGATGGATAGTCAAGGTAGAGGACTCTCAGAGACGGTCTGGACTCGATTGGACAGAAAGGCTGGAGCAATTACAGAACTTACCATCCGTCAATTACGACATAGGCTTTCCACTTGGGTGGTACTAGCAATCGGTTTCCTTCTATTGATGTCTCTTTTAGCCATGTTTGTAGGAGGTGTCAGAGGTGGTTGGGAGCCAATCGATAATGATGGTGACTCCCATGATGGAGATAACGACGGCTATCCTGCTGGTCAGGAATTCAAGTATGGCTCAGACCCTTGGGATGGATTTTCATTCCCCGGTTCTGGTGATTTTGTGATGGAAGGGGAGTTTGAATGGGGAAGTGTTGGTATTCGCTCCGGTAATTACACCTGGAGGTTTGCTACTGGAATGTTCACCTACAACTGGATAGATGAAAATCCAATAGGTGGTGAAAGAATATTGGATATCGAATCATTACCCGATTGCCCGGAAGGAGAATTGTTTGAGGACTTCTGGTTAGATTGGGGTGATGGCTGTAGGATGGAAGAAAATCGTATTGTTGTTTACGATGCCTCATTCACCGGTAATGGTACATTCAGAGTTCAAGAAGGGTTCTATGCATCTTGGGGGTATATGGAGGATTCATTCTATGTTGAGCCGGAACCTGCATCAAATTATATCGATGAAGATGATATTGATTGGACAGGAGATCCAAACAAAATAAACGGTTTTGATGATGATGGAGACTGTTTGAGAATCGATTGGGCTGGTGATCCAGAACCTCAATGGTGGTGGGAATCGAGACATGACAAAGATGGAAATAGAAACGGTATTGATTGTGATGTAGTTTGGATTACCGACTCGGATGGGAATATAATTTCAATTATTCCTGATGATGGTGTCGATGAAGATCCAAGCGAAGAAAATCTAGCTTACGAAGATGCACATCGAGCCTTTATCATCGGTACTGGAAAAATTGCCTTTGTGATGATTTTGGGTATTTTCTTACCACTCTTCCTAGCCTTGGGATTGGTTAGAGATGAAACAGAAAATGGTACCTTGCATTATCTTCTATCCAAGCCGATTCATCGTGGAGAATTTATCATATACAGAATACTTGGTTATCTAATAATCGCTGGAGGCTTTGTTCTAATTATGTCGATTTTGATGGGCTTGGTTACAGCCGTTTTGGGTCCAGGTGATTCGATATTCAGGCTTAAAGATATGATAGTATGGATAGGCATAGCCTTAGCCACAATTTTGGCTCTTGCTGCATATGGAGCGATTTTCAATAGTTTAGGGTTACTTTCATCAAGATATGGTGTATACATTGCCTTGGTAGTTGGGGTTTACGAGTTTGTAATGGCTGTACTAACCCTTGGAGGGGCCACTCTTGTGCCTGTTCTTTCAGTATCCCATTGGACATTGCAATTAATCGATTCAATCGTATTGATTGTTTGGCCAAATACAATAGAGATGCATCTAATTGCAACAGCATTCGAACTTCCTTCTGGATTGGCTGCATTTTGGAACCCACCTGTATGGACATTGGGTACAGAAAATCCATTTGTCTCTGCATTAATTTCAGTGATTATTCTACTTTTGATTACGACATTGAACATACTATTTGGTCAGGCCCAATTCAAACGTAGAGAGATAATGTGATTATTCGAGGTGACCTTCTAGATGGAAAAGATAGAAGGTGATTTCAGTACATTTTGGCGTTTTGATATACTTCCTCCAATTAACCGTCTTTCATGGTGGTGGTGGTGGGTGTTAGTTTTGGTTCCAGACCCGAACCATCCCGAGCGTTCAAGACAATTGATGGTTTTATGGTCCTCAAAAGAAACTCCTGCAATCAGGGTCAGTGGTCATTGGTGGATTCCCAAGTCTAGGATGTTAGTCGATGAAGAAGGTGGTACCGTGATGTCCGGCATGGTTTGTGCTTGGTGGTATGATGGAGAGAGTATGTTCGAACCACTTCTGATGAAGGAATGTAGAATGGCGGCTTTAGATGATAATCATCCACTATGGCCAGAAGAAGCAACCGAGAAGGGACAAGGTGCAGGAGCTGTTATTCCACTAACAAGTGAAGATCTTTCCTTTGGATTACGCCCAGGTAGGAACTCATTCTGGCTAAATCTATCCAGTGACGAAAATCAAGTTGCAAAGGGCGCCCCGAAAAACTTCAGTGTTACAATGAATCCTTGGTGGGAGCGCCCAAGTACTGCAAAATACAAGAATAATGTCTTTGGATTGAATATGGGTTATGATATTCAAAGAGTGCATGGAATGAAAGCGACTCTAAATTTAGACGGGGAAGAAATAGAAGGTTCCGCATATATCCAAAAGGTCGGTGTTCAAGCTCCCAGCGTACCTTGGTTTTGGGGTATGTTACATTTTGATGATGGTTCATATCTGGATTGGTTTATGCCTCACGTTTCACCTTCATTCACAATGAAGGATGACACTCCTTGGTCAGTTCGTGATTTCTTTCGTTCACCAAACGCAGGCTCGGGATTATTCCATGATGCTAGTAGAAATCGGACTGAGAATTTTAAGCGCTGCACAGTCGAATTGGAGAGACAAGAAGGTGAAGATTCACTCAGAGACGAGCAGGGAAATCTACTGCCTCGATTCAAAGTTAAAGTTTGGAATGGTAGAACACAGATTTCAATCCATGTTAGAGCCACCTCACGGGCAAGGTGGGTCTTTGACCAACCTACTAGAGCAGGATTTGTTAGCCATTTAACCTACAATGAATACCCTCTTGAGGTGGAAAAGATTGCTATTCTTGATGAGCAGGGATTGCGGTCTGTAGAGGATTATGAATGGATTAGAGGAAATGCGGAACACGCATGGGGAATTCTAAATTAATCGCATTCAATTTACGAAGGCTTACGCCGCACCGTTCATAACCGGTATCAGACTGAGACATAACCCGAGGAATAGATATGAGTGCAGACGAGGTAATTACACAAGCGGCTCAACTGATTACTGGTGGAGACTACGGTGGAGCAATGGGAGTATTCGAACAATACATTGAATCTAACCCTGATGACCCAGCAGGTTACCACGGATGGGCAGAAGCGGCACTTTTCGACATTCAAGAAAATGGTAATCTCGACGATAAAGGAAATGATAGAATCAATGAGGGTCAAATTAATGCATACTTTAGAAGAGCTGCAAATATGGCTCCGGACAATGCGGATTATAATGCTGCATACGCCAATGCACTTGTTGAATTCGATCGTATTCCAATGGCGGTTAGACAATTACACAAGTTAGTCGAAATCGGTAAAGCTTCAGATGATACTGACGTATCGTTTCACCTCTACGAGGCTGCTCGTGGTTTAATCGATGCAATTGACCTGAAGACGAACTTCGATAGAAGCGCCCCTATCGCAAGACAGTATATTTCAGAAGCAGTAACCTTTGCATTATTGGGTCTAGGATTTACATCTGCAGAAGAAGCAGTTGAATACCTCGGCCTAAATGAGTGAAGAGGGTTAATTGTGACCAGCGACCTCTTCATGGTCGCATTCGGATACCATGGGACCGAGTTCCATGGTTCTCAGATTCAACCAGATGTTCGTACGGTTCAAGGCGAAATTAAAATTGCCTTGGAAAAGTTAGGATGGTGGTCGGATAATTGTTTAGAGATATCTAGTAGAACTGATTCAGGAGTCAGTGTAAGGATGAATTTGGCAACAATATCTATTCCAACTGAAATTGCAAAAAGTATTACAGAATCTACCTTCATCTCTGCTCTTAACGATCATTCTCCCGATGACATAGTATTTTGGAAGGCGGATAGAGTTCCAAATGGAACAAGGTCAAGATTAGCCGAAAAGAGGCTCTATATCTATCGTTGTGAAATGATAAAGCGCTGGCCTGAAAATGTGAATATTGCTGAATTCAAAGAAGCCTGTGAAGTCTTCGTAGGACATCATGACTTCAGCAATTTCTGTAGAGTTGATCCAGATAGGAGTCCGATAAGGTCGATTCAATCTTGTCAACCCTGGCTGGATGCTGACGACCGGGTTGTTGGTTTTTCAGTTGTTGCAGAGTCGTTTCTTTGGAATCAAATACGTCGAATTGCTTCTGCATTACAACAATTTGCAAATAATGACATCCAACTAATTGATATCAAGCAGGCATTAGAAAATCCCAAGCAAGCATCAGACCTTGGTCTAGCATCTGCCGATGGACTTCTACTTTGGGAAATTAGCCACCCTGATTTTTCATACAAGTTTCAAAACTCAATGATTAACCATGATATGAGTCGTCCTCCCAAGGGGAAAAGAACCCACAAACAGTGGCTTAATTTAGCTAGGATGGAAAATAGTTCTATGTTGGAAAGAGAATGGTTAGCCCTCATCCAAGACGCAAGGTGACAATGTCACCATCTGAACAAGACAACACTTCTCTCAAAAACGAACTGGAAATTACTTCAGCGGTTTCTGTGTGCCTAGTCAAGTCCGGAATTAGAATAGCGCATCTAATCCACTTTTGCCCATTTGATGTGATGCTCGCAGGGAATGCAGTTGCCCCACCGAAAGAGCGCCCCTCTCTTTCAAAACCAGCAATTCTAATGGACTCTATTTTGGTAGTCGTTTCGCCTTTTTCTAGACCAGCCTCAATTCTTAATTCACGATATTTATCTATATCTTTTTCATCAACATCAACATTTAGAGTACCCGGCCATGCCCCTGCTCCAAGTACTGATTTGAATTGCTCTTGATAGTGGGTCTGAGCCATGAATACATGGGCTCTTCCCAATCCACTCGCCACTGTCCCAGACAGGCGCATACCCTTCCGTTGACCCCATTACAAATAAGCATCAGTATTTGGCCCTACATTTCGATGCTCCAGGCTCTTTTTCCCACCGTAAGTCCAGCAGCTTCAATTGCTTGTGACTGAGCGCTATTTGAGTTATTGAGTGGATTAGTGTGATTTAGGTGTATGAGAATTATTTCTGGACCTTCATTTTCAAATTCTTTTAACCTTGAAAGGGTATCCTCAACAGTTGGGTGAGGTACCTTTGTCATATCACGACCTGGTAGTTCTTCACCATTCCAGAAAGTAGCATCAAGTAATACATGAGTCAGGTTCATAGAACCAAACCAATCACGAGGATTGGAATAGCCTACTGAGCCTAAAGTCTCATCCCAATCGTCGTGATCAGGGAGAAAGAGCACTCTACTTTTTTCACCCGAAATCAAAATCGCATGGGTATCTGAAACATCGTCTCTATGAGGAACTGGGATGAATTCGAACCTAACTCCATCCTTTTCAAAAATAGGTGGTTTCAAAGAATCAGTTTGAACTTTAGAAAACGGTTGCATTAAATTTCTAGTGGTCAAAATAGAAGCTACCGAATCGCTCGAAACAAGAGTGACGTCTGTACATCCCATGGCTTCTTTACCAAATTGCCCAATTCCTTCAATATGACCCAAGTGGGCGTGAGTAAGTAGGACTGAATCAGGTCTTACTGGTTTATCCAATCCACAAGCATTCGCCCAAATTTTCAATTGTTCAGGAAGTGCTCTACTAACTTCAATGAGATGCATCCCTCCAGAATTATCTCTAACTCCCAATGAGACCGGAAATCTGCTTTTTTCTGGGTCTTCAAATGCAGCACTACAATTCGGGCAGCCACATCCTGCTTGAGGAATGCCTCCATCCTGAGCAGTCCCCAAAATGGTCAGCGTAGCCGTCAAGGTTTCCACAGACTGTGAGATAAGGCAGCGTTGAAAGACTCGTCGATGAAGTTAGTCTGCTGTTCCGATTAAATCATCAAGGTCAACTACATGTCAGGCATGTGAGTGGATACACCTCTTGGATGAAGAAGCGATTCGATGAGCTTAAAGGTCAAGGTTTGGAATGGAATCCTCCTACCCTACAATCAGCAAACCAGCCACGTGTTACAATGGATGGCCGTACCACTATCATGCTCTCGGCAAATAATTATCTTAATCTTACAAATCATCCAAGAGTTGTACAAGCAATGATTGATGCCACGGAAAAATATGGTGCAGGAAGTGGTTCAGTTCGGGCCATTGCTGGAACAATGGATATTCATCTTGAAGCCGAATCAAAGGTAGCGGAATTTAAGCAAGTTGAAGCATCCTTGATTTATTCTGCTGGATATACTGCTAATGTAGGTCTCATTCCTACATTAGTTCAGGGAAAACAAGATGTGATCATCAGTGACGAGTTAAATCATGGGTCAATAATTGACGGAGTTCGATTAACAAAAGCGCAGCGGGCGGTTTACTCACACAATGATATGAATGCTCTAGAAGCGGTATTGAATGATTATTCAGATTCTGATAGAAAATTGATTATCACAGATGGAGTTTTTTCTATGGACGGGGACATAGCCCCATTGGATGAAATTTCGTCTTTGGCTGAAGAACATGGAGCTATGGTTTACGTTGACGATTGCCATGGAGAAGGAGTTCTAGGTAAGGGAGGTGCAGGAATCGTTGATCACTTCAAATTGCAGGGGAAAGTAGATTTTGAAGTCGGTTCATTTTCGAAAGCATTAGGTGTTCAAGGAGGAATAGTAGCAGGTTCAGAAGAAGTTCGAACTCACGCGCTGAATCATTCTCGTTCCTGGTTGTTATCAGGAAGCCAACCTCCTGGTGTAGCAGCGGCACAAAAAGCCGCGGTTGAAGTATTGATGAATGAGCCAGAACATCATGCAAAACTTTGGGAAAATACAAATTATTTCAAGAAAGAATTGGAATCACTAGGATTTGATACAGGAGTGTCTGAGACTCCAATAATACCTGTAATGTGCGGCGATTCCTCCGTTGCAAAAGGACTTTCTAATGAAATGATGAATTATGGAGTTATGGCGGGTGCAATCGTGTTTCCGATGGTGGCAAAAGATAAGGCTCGTGTAAGAACTCAAATGTCTGCTGGCTTAACTCGTCAGGATTTAGATGAAGTTCTACGAATTTTCGAGTCCGCAGGAAATAAAGTCGGTCTAATTTGAGGTGGAAATATGGTTGAATCCTCTACTTTGGCGGCCCATGAGATAGATGCGATGATGAAGAGGATTCATGCAGTTCCAATCATTGAGACTTTGCAGATGGAAATCCTAAGGCTAGACAAAGGGGAATGCGAAGGCTTTGTCCCCAGGGCAAAGAAGTGGGATGGGATTTACGAGACTTTTCATGGAGGTTTACTAGCAACAATTGCGGACACTATTACCTGTTGGGCGATTTTAACTAAAATTGGCTCTGAAGCAAAAGTTGCTACCACTGACTTCAACATTCGATTCCTTAGACCTTGCAATTCAGGTGTAAGATGCGTTGCTAGAGTCATCAAAGCAGGAAGGACAATGAATTTATCAGAAGCACAGATTTTTGATTCTGATGATAAACTCGTAGCTGTTGCTCAGGTAAATTATATCAAATTGGATTAATTTCCATCAAATGTCAGCCTCGGAGACAACCTCGTCTAGGTCATCGTCATCGAATGCATCAACATTAGGAGCAACCTCAGGTTCTATTGTAATCCTCATACCTTCAAAGGGATCTAGCCCTCTGTCTATACGGTCCAACATTCTCCATCTTGGAGCATAGGATAAATGGATATACAATGGTCCTGGCAGTAATGAAAGAAACCAACCTAGATTTTCAATAAACTCAGGAGTATTTCCAATCATTGACCAGGTCAATAATAGAAGGCCGATGAATGGTATTGGAAACAAGTAGCGTCGTCGATTCTCTAGCCTAAATGGGGGGCGTTTAAACATCCCCGAAATAATTGTTGAAAAACCACCAAGACTTGCCGTCATAGCACAAAAAATGATGCTTATCGTACCCCAATCATTAGCTACTGTTTGCCAATCGGTGGAATCTAACCAACCAGAATAGGCGAATGGAACAACCAGAGTGAGGCTAGCTAGGAGTCCATACACAATACCAACAAAAACTGGATGACAAATTGTTAATGGATACTTGAGGAATAACTGGCTTAGAGACCCTCCTTCAAGCATCAGACGGTGTTCTTCGTCGAGACCCTCCAGCGCCTCACGCCAACCCGCCATCGGGCCGGGGCACTATTCTTCTTGTAATACGGTTCCTGAAAAAACTCGATTTTTCGTATGATTTTTCAAAATTAGGCCATTTCTATAGATACTGATTTTGTTTCCAAATTCCAATTTGGCTCATCACTCGCAGCATCACGGATAAAGGGTATCAAAGAAGTACGTAACTTAGAAACATCAACACCCCAAATTCCATGTTCTATACCCGATAACCTAACAAGAAGTTTTGAGGCCATATTTACAACTCCTCTGATTTTTTTTCTTTCGTAATTATACAATAAAGCGGCTATCTGGATAATGCCTTGCACGGCATCAGTTTCAACTCTTCTTCCGAGTGGCTTCAATGATTTCCAGAGGTCTTCCCAAGCCTCGTGAGCGTGCCAAAATTTACCTTCATTGAATAAATTGCAACCTTCGATAAATAGGCTCTTTTGTGTTTCATTTAGCTCTTCCCAAGCCATTAATCCGGGGTCGTGAGGTGCTTTTTCTCCCCTATACATCACGCTTCACTCCCTAACACCCACGGACGTAGAGATTATGACGGGTTCCCTGCCGAGAGTAATCGATAGGAGAGGGATGGGATGACCGAAGACGACTCTTTGTTTACAATTACTGAGGCACATCTTGACAGTGGTATGCGTGGAATTCCAGTAGGGACCTGCAAGACTTCATTTGTAGACCCAATAGAAGGAGTTCATTACGTAGGTTATCCTGTCGAAGATCTCGCTGATTTGGAAGAAGAAGATGTAGTGTACCTGTTAATGCACAAGCGATTACCAACTGAGGAAGAATCCGAAGCATTTCGGACAGAGCTTGCACACAGGGCTATGGAAATGCCGACTGGGGCGCTTAGAGTCCTGGAATCATTAACTCCGGGTAGTGGACATCCGATGGATTGGCTTTCAATGGGAATAATGGCACTAGGCGCTGCCGATACTACCGGTGATGTGCGCACAGATTCAATGAATCTGATTGCTAGAATGCCTGAACTAATGGCGCGTATCTTCCTACTTAGAGGGGGAAATAAAGAGAAATTACAACCTAGTAAACCAGAACTAGGACTTGTTGAAAATTTCGTTCATATGTTGGGAATTACAGGGGAAGATGCAGAGAAAATGAACCGTGTTTTACGCTTCTTCTTCATACTTCACCTCGACCATGGAGGAGGTAATCTATCGACATTCACTGGAAAGGCAGTAGCGAGTGGACGAGCATCGGTCTATGCATCAATAGCATCGGCGATGAATGCACTTTCAGGCCCACTCCATGGCAGAGCTAATCAAGCCTGTCTAGAATTTGTACAAAGAATTGGTACTGATGACCCAGATGAGATTGAAGAATTTGTTCGTGCAGAACTAGCCGCGAAGCGCCCAATCTTCGGTTTTGGTCATGGGGTTCTTAGGGCTGAAGACCCAAGGGCAAGATTGCTTATTGGATTGGGTGCTGAGGTTTGTCCAGATGATGAAAATTATCGAATTGTAAAAACGCTAAGAGAGGTCGTCCCTCCAATTTTGAAAGAGCATCCAAAAATCAAAAATCCATATCCGAATGTCGACTTAGGTAGCGGTTCTTTGTTACACGCAATTGGGTTCAGAAAGCCAGAGTATTACACAACTTTCTTTGGTTGGGCCAGGGTTGCAGGAATCTGCGCTCAAATTATGGATGAACGCAATGCAAGAGATGGTCGAGGAACGCCGATTTATCGTCCAAAGTACATACCTCGAAACCAACCTCATCGAAGGTTAGACTAAATTAATCAGTGATTTTCTCCTGAACCTCTATGACCAATTATTCTAGCACAACCCCAAGGTCTACCCTCTTGCAAATCATTTGTCCAAGAATCCGGACTACCTGACCAATTCCACTTCTGTGCATCAGAAATAATCGATTTATTGCGAGGATTATCTGACATTTCGTGCCACATTGGTAATGAGTTTTCAGCCTCAACTAATAAGTCTGGTCTTTCCAATTCATCTGCATTGTTGAGCCTATTTTTCCATTCTTGATCTAATGGCTGGCTAGCGGGTCGTGGCCATCTGATTTCTCCATTGGGAAGTGTGTAAATTGTTGGGTCTATAAAATCAGAAATCAGTGTTATTCCGGCCTCCAACATAATCGGTTCCAGTTTCAAGGGTGCTGGCCATACATGCAAGCCCATTTCTTGGCTAATACTAAACAGACGATTAAGCCCTTTTCCAGTCAAAGAGACAGGGGCTCCAGGATGAACAAATCTTTCCCACCCGTGCAAATAATGCAATGCCATACCAACTACAGGCATGCCCTTTCGTCGGCGGTCTCTGACCAATCCTGACACTGTGTTTGAGATGAAATTAGGAGAGCCGATTAGTCGTTTCATTTTTCCTTTGCCCCAAGATCTCAAGTGGGGTGACAATTGAGTGTTAGGGAGTTTTGTTTGACTAATTTTTACAGCCTCTGAAATTTTTGGCGAAAATCCGTAAATCATAGTTGAACGCTTTGGTAAATCCAAGTCATCAAGAGAATTCTCTATTTTCGAAATCATTGTAGCAAGATGGTTAGCATGATCTGATATTTTTGCAACTGGGTGTGGGACTTTCAATTCGATATTGACAGTCTTGGATGAGCTTTGCCAAAGTTTGGTAAATTCTGAACTTTTCAGTAAATCATCGAATCTATCTACGCCCATTTTGCGAATTTCTTGACTTTGCAGAAGTTCAGGAGATCGTTCCTTCTTCGGTGATTTTCCTGCAAATAATTCATCGTGCCAGAGCATTAATTCTCCATCCGCGCTGAGTCTCAAGTCGAGTTCAACACCATCAACAAATCTCATACCATGCTCTAGGGCTTCAACAGAATTCTCAACTGGAGTCACCCATGTCGAGTCTGTTGACACATGTTGTCGAGTGCTTGGGGGGTATTGAATAAGCCCTCTTTACCACTAGTTATGCCGCCCCAATGCTCATACCCCTATACATCGCCCCGAAAGTAGGTGAAGATATGTCAGAGACAGTAGAATTGGATAAACAATCAGACCCACAGGCAGTGAAAGGATACGCCTTCTACGATTGGGGTAAGTCTGCTTTTGAGACTTCAGTCACAGTTGCAGTATTGCCAGCATGGTATGCTTATCTTTTCTTGGA
>PANM01000038.1 GCA_002708385.1 Methanobacteriota archaeon
ACACTTCATGCAATTAATCGGAGGCTCACTGTTCGTAAGGTTCCCAAGCACCCGTCAAGACGTTGTGCTTGAGTAGACTTCCATCTGGGTTCTGTACCCAAACATCCCCATTGTCATCACGCCATACTTTCTGACCGTGTTCATTGATTTGTGCATCTGGAGGTGCTTCAATTTTCGGAACTGGTGGTGGAGTATCTGCGAGAAGACTGTCAAGGTCTAATTCATCGACTACTTCAGTTGATTGTATATCAGATTGAGGTTCTGTGAATACTTCTTCATTGACCTCGGACTCTAGAGTTAGATCTACACCAAATTGTTCAGAAGTCAGTGATTCATCCACTGATTCTGTAACTATCTGTTCTGCTGCTTGTAAGTCCAACATAGTAGCGGGGGAGGGTTCTTCTGTTTCAGGTATAGGCTCACTTTCGACTTGGGCTTGGGTATTTTCAAAAAACATACGGTCTTCAGCCGATACTCTAACTTCTACTCCGCCTATCTGTCGAAGCTCATGAGTGCTATCATCAGCCTCAGATTTCTTCTGGCGGCTACCAACACCCATTCGTACGCTAAATCCGATTACTCCAAGAATAATTAAACCGATAAACAGGTGAACTGCTGCTTGCCCATACGTTTGGTAAAACTTCAGCGTTGGGAAATCATCTGAATTGTCACCAGTTCCATCTCCGTCAGAATCCTGCCATTCATCGGGATTCTTGGGGAAGGCATCGGGGCCAGCGGTACAAACTCCAGTGACATTGTTAGGGCCATCACAGGTCCCATCTCCGTCGAAATCAGGGATAAGTGGATCTAGTCCAATCTCAGTTTCCTGAAGGTCAGTAATTCCATCACCATCATCATCTTCATCTGTATTATCTCCAATTCCATCTCCATCTGAATCTAGCCACTCTGTTCGATCTAAAGGAAGGTCATCAGTGACATCTGGGAAGCCATCGTTATCATCATCATCATCTTCTTGTGTATCTTCACAACCATCCTGATCCCAATCATTTCCTTCAACACTAATCCAATTCAACAGTCCATAATCGCATAAATCAGTATAGTCAAGTACCCCATCATTATCATCATCGTCATCCAAGAAATTCGGTATATTGTCTCCATCATAATCCTCTCGACAATCTTCAACATTGTCCGAACCCTCGACCAATGTTATTGTTCCTTGAGGGCAAGGTAGTGGTTCTGTTGCACCTTCGACGTCTACATAGAAATTAATCTCCGCAGGTATCTGTGATTTCGCCCCAGTAGAATTTACGTAGTATCCTAGACTTGCGGGTTTACATTCAGTCTGTTTAATGATATTTTGGTAACTTCCAACATCACATTCAATTTGATTAGCCGACCCAGATTCAGGAACGTGATAACCTAATTCTGAATCTAAACAAGAGAGTTTACTATATGACCCAGAATCTGGATTGAATGTTCCTGGCTCACAAGCATTTTGAGTAGAGGAGGCTTGTGTATCAACGTAATGTCCAGGGTCTGCAATTAAACAAATTGAGCTACCTTCATTCGGCTGGTAATGACCAATGTCACAAGCTTCTTGTAAGCCTGAACCCTCATTTGCAACGAAATAACCTGGACTTGTATTCATACAATCGTTTGAGGAGGTGGAACCACTTGATGGAAGGAAAGTACCCGCCAAACAAGCAGTTTGAGATGAGGCAAAGTGAGAGTCGACATAGTAACCAGGTTCAGCTAGAACACAATCAGTGCCTCCTAGATTTTCCTGAAAGGAACCCATCGAACAGCCAATTTGTC
This sequence comes from Methanobacteriota archaeon, assembly GCA_002708385.1. GTDB lineage: Archaea > Thermoplasmatota > Poseidoniia > Poseidoniales > Thalassarchaeaceae > MGIIb-O1. Next base: position 1,777 of record PANM01000038.1, read on the forward strand.
CCGTAGCTCCTTCGCTAGGCACATGATATCCAGAATCTGCATCTATGCAGCTAGATTGCCCTGGTGCTGGTTGATAGGTTCCTGCAGAACACAAAATTTGTTCTGATGAGCCCGAATTAGGGACATAGTTTCCTGGTTCTGCTGCAAGGCAGTCTGCAGAATTGATCGAACCACTATCTTGGTTGTACGTTCCAGCATTGCAGGCTGTTTGCATTGAAGCCGCTGGAATATCTACGTAATATCCGGGTGAAGAAGTATCACAACTTGTGGATCCGTAACTGTCTTGCCATGTTCCTACCGAACATGGTAATTGAGCATCCGCACCCGGGGTTGGCACGTAATAACCTGGTGCGGCTGAGTCGCAAGCAATTTGCCCCTGATTTGCAGAATAATTACCTGGATTACATTCGATTTGTCCTATTGACCCCTGTAAAGGAACAAAATGACCAAAATCTGCAAGTAAACAATCGGTAGCTTGAGTTGCAAGTGCAAATGGATTGTATGAACCAGCAGGGCATGCTAACTGAGAAATTGACGCCGGAGTATCAACATAAAAGCCAGGTTCTGCCCCATTACAATCTGATTGACCAGGTAGTGGTTGATAATAACCTGGAACACATGGTTGTTGGTTTGCTGATCCGGGATCGCCTGTATAATATCCCGAGGAGGTTTGAAGACAACTAATCTGACCACTTGATGGTTGATACTCTCCTGGTGAACATGCAGTCTGTGAAATTGAAGCATTTGTAGCTACAAAATGTCCTGGCTCAGCGTCCGTACAGGACAATTGTCCACCGTAGGGCTGGAAGGTTCCTAGATGACATTGCGTTTGATTCGTTGCACCCTGAATTGGAACATAATGTCCGGCATCAGCTTCCAAACAAACTCTCTGACCTGAAGCAGGCTGATAGGTCCCTACGTTACAGATTGTTTGATTCGCCTGGCCAGTAGCTGGAACGTAATACCCAGGACTTGCCGCAAAACATGTAGTTTGAGCTGATGATGGTTGATAAGTTCCTATAGAACAGGATGTTTGTGCTGATGATCCTGTTGAATTGACAAAATGCCCTACACCAGCAGCAATTTGATTTGCAGAGCCTGCTTGAGCTACGTAGTAACCTAGAGCGGAAATTGTGCAATCAGTTTGCCCAGGATAAGTTTGGTAGTAACCTGCAGGACATTGGTTCTGAGAAGTCGCTCCGGAACCGTATACATAATGACCTGGAGAGGCCTGATTACAGGAAGAGGAGGCGTCCTGATCTTGCCAGGAACCTGGTGAACAGAGTGTCGAATAAAGAGCCTGCTCGGCGTTTACATGGATCGAGGTGGATCCTATTGTTACTGCGTTTTCGCCTGTAGATTTTACTTCAATAACTAGATTGTAGTCGTCTGAACCGTTGAAACCTGAGGTGAATGTTACTCGAATAAAGTATATCCCTGTAGAATTATTTGCTGAAATTGTCGAGACCTCATCATGAGTATTACTGGTATTGGAAAAATCAATCACATCGAATGATGAATTTAACAATTCGATATCGAAGTTTTTTCCAGCCGGAGACGTTAGATTTGCTATGAACCAGGTATTCCTTGATAGATTCAGGAAGAATACGTCGGTGTTGTCTGAACTACCTTCGAAAGAACCCGTGTAGTTTGCACTCATTAGAGACAAAGGTACTGCTGTACTGTTTGTAGAACCCGCATCACCCATATCTAGGCTAACAAAGGAACCTGGGGCAGAGACAATACATGATGATTGACCAATTTCCATGTTGTAATATCCGGTTTCACAAGGGGTTTGTGAAATTGAGGCAGATAAATCAACGTAATGACCGGCGGATGCGTCCAAACAATCAGATTGACCACTGAACGGTTGAAATGTGCCAGGGTCACAGGAATATTGTATCAAGCCACCTGATGCGTAATGCCCCTCTTCTGCATCTAAACATGATAGTCTTCCATATTGACCTTCGTCACAATCTAACCATCTGACAGGGTTATTTGGATAATTTTCGTCTGAATCTATAACTCCATCGCCATCAAGATCCCCAGTTTGGTGAGTATCGAAAATATTACGAATTCCATCGCCATCAAAGTCTTGATCTGAATATGCAACTTGCCCCCCATCATTGAATGTCAATTCAAACGGAATGAGTTTTGAGTCTGTAGTATTGTCAAACTCTCCAGATTGGGCTCCCCAACATTTCAATGAATAGTCCGACAAAATTGCACAAGTGGAATAATATCCCGCAGCTGCTGATATTACTGTCAAACCTGGCCCTAGATTTACATTAGCAATAGGATCACCCTCAGCTGGGAAGATATTTTCGGAATTACAATTTGGATTGGTTGTTGAGGCGCAGGTTCCGTCTCCTAATTGTCCGTTTGAATTTATACCCCAACATTGCATAGAACCATTGTTGGTAACCACACATGCGTGACTACCAATACCATCCAGCATAATAGCAGTGGCATTATCTCCCAAGTCTATGAGATACAAGTTTGAAGATACTGGCCCATTATCGGAAAATACAGTGAATTTGCTACCCCAACAACCAACTGAACCATTTTCAAAAATTACGCAGGTTGATCTCGCCGAGGTGATTATTGATACGGCCCGAAGACCTGTGGAATGATTCGATAAGATTGGAATGAGGGAATCATTTGTTGTGCCATCCCCGAGTTGCCCTCTAATATTTAGCCCCCAACACATAACATCGCCGTTATGGGTAATCACACAGGTATAATCATCTCCTGCCGAAACTGCAACCGCGTCAACTCCAATGCCAAGATTTATCTCGACTGGAGCAGCCCTGTTCGTAGTGGTATTATCTCCAATTTGGCCATGGTGGTTACGACCCCAACACCATAGACTTGCGTCAATTAAAATTGCACATGTATGTTCTTTACCCGAATCGACTAATACAGGGTGCTGATTAAAATTAACGTAACCTTCCGTTAAGTCATTATTTGCCAGACCTAATTGACCATAACCATTCGAACCCGAACAATACATTGAGTAATTGAATAAAATTGAGCATCTACCTGAAGTTGAAATCAACGAACCCTCAGTGTAGATTGGATTTCCTTCTGACCATTTGACTGAAGTTCCATTATTGAGAATAACCAATGGGCCGCTATTTGTCACATCCAATACTGAATTTGAGAAAATTGTACTAGATTCTGAACCATTGATATTAATTGATGAAGTATCGTTAGTCGTGAATGATTGAACCCTAGGTTCGCCCAGTTCTAAATTTTCCTTATCCGGATCAGAAAGAAAACCCAATATTGGTACGGCGAGAAATAAAAGGCAAATCCCTAGAGCAACGATTCTCTTCATTTCAGCATTCTCCATATGGCTTGGCGCACTTACAGAGATTATGACTATTACCTTTAACTGAACAAGTTGCATCATACCTTAAGCACCTTTAATGCTAGTCCGTAAGACTGTACTCCCACCTCCGTTAATACCTCCTCTACGTCTGAAAAGGCAGGTTCAAGGGAATTTCTAGAGGCCTTTGCCCGATTTGAAACTATACGCCAGGCTGCTTTGCTACCGATTCCAGGAATTGCTTCAAGCTGAGATTGAGTCGCGGTGTTAATCGATAATCTAGATTCAACTCCACTTATGCTTCTCATTCCATGCCCAGTTACTATGATGTCAGATTTTGTTTCTAGGGGAATTTGATATGGCGTACCTACCAATATTGGATAGGCACCAATCTGTCTCCCAAAAGTAATTCCAGAACTGCCATAAATCGAAACATCTCTGTGAATTTTTTGCAACACTTGTTCAGGTCTTCTGATTCGATCATCATGAGCTTCCCACCAAACTCCTTTGAGTTCAGTACCAATTGGAAACATTTCTTTTAGAAGTGGTTTATCGATTTCCTCTCGCACTCTTTTCTTGAATTCTTGAAATATATCTTGAGGGATTTCTTGGAAGCCCAATCCTTCGACCTGTCTAATGTTGATTCGTCGCAGCCATAGACCCTCTGATCTGAGGCTATCAAGTAATTGCATATTGATTCCATAGGACCTCTTTGTTTCCCCGTTTAGGCCAGCGATGAAATTGAGTCCCGGCAATAATTTCGGCAGCCCTCGTTGTCCCGATTCTCTTCCAAATTCATTGATATGGCGAATAGCAACCTTGAGCTGTTCCGTATTGCAATTTAGCCAATTTTCATGATGAACTAGGGGGTCAGCCGATTCGAGCCCAAATGAGAGTACTGCTCCATCAGATAAAGTAGAAATCAGAGTTCTAGTTATTTCAGATGCGGGTTCTAAATTCTCGGCAATAATAGAAGGATTGGCATTATCGACATGCAGTATATCCAATCTTTCATCTTCTCTTAATCCATGTAACACTTGGGCAATCGGTTCTGGGTCAGGGATAGGATATTCTAATTCTACAACACCTTCGGCTTTGTAGGTATAGATATCAGTAGCGCCTCCTATTCTAACATGATTTACTCCATTATCCAGAGCCGTGGTGATTTCAGTAATTACTTCATTTTCGTCCCTAAAAATTGGAACTCCTTTCTTTGGCTCAATACAGAATTTGCAACCCCTTTTGTACCTCACACAGCCTTGATACAGTTCAACCTCATAGGTTAGAGGACCAGGACGACCATCTTCGGTGATTAAATCTGGATGACTTGTGACGCATTTCCCTTCAGCACCTGCTTTCGCCCAAGTATTCCACTGGTCAGCTGTTCTTCGCTTGTGGGACCACTCCCCTGTGCTTAGGAAATAGGCCAAGGTGGCATCTGTATCCTGAACTGCACAAAATAATTCAGTTCGCAGAGGCATCCAGCCATCATAGCGCCAATGACGAATTGCCCAGCCACCTGTGAGAACTGGTTGTTCCCTTGGGAATATCGAAAGGAATTCGTCTAATTCTCTACGTGAAATAGGAGTTCCGCGAACGTACTTACCAGGCACTATTGCACCTGCTAAAACTACTGCACCGTCAAGTTCGGAAAGTTGTTTTTTCAGTATTTCTCTATCCGATGAATTTGACAGCTTTTTTTTATGTTGCAGCCTCCAGTCATCAATTGTCATATATGTGTATTCTAACCCTCTGGATTCAAGCACTCCACAGATATATCTGACGTGGAATCCAAGATAATTTGGCACCCCAAAAGCAGCGGGTTCATCCTCATATCCATCAAGGACCAACCAGCCTTCCATCCAAACCCTCGAGTGTTCGAATTACTGATTGGTCTTCACGACTTCGCTATTCAAGAGTAGATATCTTGAGAAATTATCCTCTATCGACGATTGCGATTGCGATTTCGATTTCCTTTTCCACGGCCTCTACCGCCGCCATCATTAGATTCTTGAACACTAATTTTTCTTCCACGAATTTCGGTACCATCGAGTTCCTTAATCGCCTTTTCACCGGCTATTCGGCTAGCAAATTTCACGAAAGCAAATCCTCGAGATTTTCCTGTATCTCTGTCCTTTGCAATGCTGCATTCTGTTATTTCCCCGTGTGTTGAAAATAGATTCTTGAGGTCTTCTTCACTCGCCTCAAAGGAAAGCCTTGCGACAAAGAGTTTGATTCCCGCTGCCTCTGCTGCCTGTGAACGAGCTTTGGTAAGAACTTCTCTTTCTGCTGCGAGTTCTTCCTTTGTTGCCTTTCCGTCATTCACCTTATCCATGCAATCCTTGCATCGGACTGGCTTACCTGGTGTGGGCTCAAATGGAACTGTAGTATCGGTTCCACAAAGTGTACACTTGCACTCATGCTTGATGCGTTGACGGCCACCTGAGCCTCCTTTTCCGGTAATTGCAGAACGAATCCTCACTGCTGCGGGTGGAGCCTTGTGATTAGGCCCACGACGATGGTCAGCCATGGGGGAAAGATACGGTCTAGCTCCTTCATGACCAAGATTGCCCTCAGCTTCCGGAGACCATCTTTCCCCTGCCCTATTCAATTCCTGTATATCCTTACCAAGAGTATGACCGTGGCCAAAACCATTTGATAATGCCCTGTATCCAGAATAATCGCATCTATTACATACCACATTGAAGTCTTGGTTCTTGTCAGATGTTGTCAATTCATTCCCACATGCTGGACAAATTGCCCATAAGACTCCTAATTCAGGAGAGCCTCGTGTACTCGCTTTCAGGTTAGGTTCCAATTGTGTTATTCTAGCGCGAATCAAATCCCTAGTTCGCATTGCATCCCCTGGTGAAGGTAGGAATCTATCGACAATTTCAGTTACGAAGATATCCGCGAATAAATTGTCAGCAATCAAATCTCTGTGTCCACCTTCTTTTTCGGTGTGTAGAATACGAATCATTACCACTTTAGGCATTAATTTGACAACTTCCGCAATAACCTCATCTCCGATTTCTGGAGAATTCGTATTGGGACGATTCGATTTAATCGAGATTATCTCTCCATCCGAAATTATCGTCCCACTGACCAATGCAATTGCACCAACATCAGACTCTGAAAGTCCGGGACCAATAGCGGTGCCTGATGGCACTTCTACTTGATTTCCTGGTGTGACAAAGTCCCCAGTTGCAGCACTCATTGTGACCGGCGACCGAACTACTCCCTATGAACGGTCCGGCCGTGCGTAGCACGGTTAATTGGAGAATAAAATCAATTACTCAGGGGGCTTTAATCTCCAAAATGCAACCTTTGTTTTTCCTCGACTACTTGAGTGGTGAGTATAGACAGCTGGGAGAGGAAATTCAGTTTCCCAATATCGGTTAACTGTCCATCCTTTCGATTCGAAATAGGGTTCAACATGAGTTGCTTTAGCGCTGTGCATAAGGTGACAAATGGAATTAGAACGAATGATCACATCAAAAAAAGTGCGATCTGATTTAGCGACTTGAGTACCCCAAGGCGGGTTAGAAATTATCAAATCTACGCCGGATAAATCTAAGTTTTCATCGACATTTTGCATCATAAGCTCGACATTTTCTGAAACACCCACCTGTTCAATCGATTGGAAGGCGCTATTGCAGGCATCTTCATCCAATTCAATCAATAGCACTTGTTCTATTCCCATCAGAGCAGCACCTATTCCCAGAACCCCGTTTCCAGCACCTAGGTCTACAATTTTTGAATCAGAAGTCATATCACCAAATGTTGCTATTTGGCTTAACCAAGATGCTGCTATATCTCCCGGTGTAGAATATTGTTCTAACTCAAGCCTTCCACAGGGATGAGGAGGTAGAGAGGAGAGAAGCATGGCTAGTTGCCGTTGTCGCACGAACTCGGATGGAGGTCAGCCTATTGGCGTGTGCGGTCAGAAATCCCCTGCTAGAATGGTGTTGTTGTCGTGAAGAAGCCCGTCCGCTAACAACTGTTCCACAAGTAAAACTGAGTAACCAGCTGCACCACGAATTGTGTTATCCGCCATTGTTGAATATCTCAGACTTGAGCCTTCCACCTCTACCTCACCTACTGCTACTGACATTGCCGCCTTCAGATCTTGCCCGGGGTGATCGGCGACCTCTACACCAATCCAACGATGATCATCATGCAATTCTCCATCAACGAAGACAATCGGCCTACTGGGTGCCGATGGAAGGTTCAATTCCTGACCGCGTGCAGTAGACTTTTGCCAAGAATGAATAACTTGGTGTGCACTGATTGAATCTTCGAACTCAACTTCTATTCTAGCATAATGCCCATGGTCTCGAGTTACTCTTTTACATTTTGCGTCAATGTGGAAGTCCGAGGATAGAATCTTGGTTAATTCGTTTATGACAGATTCGGCCTCTCCAGGAATTTCACTGCTAATTACTTCCCCAGAATGGGCCTTCGCAAGTAATTTTCTTCCACCACCTGAAAGTGCTTGTTCAGTGGATATTCTGACTGAGGAAATACTAGAAATTTTCATCAGTGGAGCTAGTGTAATTGCTATGGGAGCAACTGTACAATTACTGCATGAAATGAGTCTGCCATCAGCAGTATCAAATTGCTTTTCTAGTAATTTTAAATCCCTAAAATTTACTTCAGGAACAATCAAGGGAATATCTGGTGATAATCTATGGATCTGGGCGTGAGACACTACCAGAAAACCTGCAGCAGCCAAATTTCGCTCTACCCTTTCGGCCGGTTCATCGGGAAGTGCTGAGAAAATAATTCTAACACCTAAACTTCTAAAATCCTCTATCAATAAAGGAAGTTCCTCCAATCCACCAATTGTTAGCCCTGATAGGGGAGGTCTTGCTTCGTCTAGGCTCCATAAGCAATCATCGTGAGAGGTTCCCGCGGTTTCTGGAGAGCCGACTACTGCCACCGGCTCGAGCCAAGGATGAAGCTGAAGCCTCTGAAAGAACCGTTGGGCAACTATTCCTGTTGCGCCGAGAATAGCGCAGCGAACCTTCCCGTAGGAATCCATTAGTCACGCCTATCGAACAGGCCCCCCTAAATAGTACTGTTTCGAATTCTTAGAGGAATAAATTAGGATATTTGCAATGATTGTTTAAATACCCTCGAGTTTTAGTTATATGACATGCTATTGGAAATCACGTATCTTGTCGGCGGACTTGTTTTGGGAGTCGTCATTGGATGGTTGTTATCCAAACAGAAAATGAATGCTGAATTTTTTGGAATGAAATCCGCTCTAGCACAGGCTGAAGCCTCTGTAAACGTGATGTCTGAAGAACATACTAAATCGATGGAATTACTTAGAGCCGAGATGAGGAATTTTGCCACCGAGGCAAATGAAAAAGCATCCGTAAATCTTCTACAACTTGCCGGTGAAAGGTTTGATGCGCAAAAAATTGAGACCGAAAAGGAGCATGATGCTCGGCGAAAGGAGGTTTCAGACTTAGTGACTCCAATCAAGGAAAGCCTAGAGAAACTGCAAGTATCAACAGATAAGATGGAGAAAGAACGCGAGGGTGCTTATCAGGGATTGAAGCGGACCGTAGAAGGACTAAGCAGACAAACTACTGATTTGCGAGATACCAACGTCAAACTCTCAACTGCACTAAGAGGCTCTAGCAAATCTAGAGGAGACTGGGGGCAAATTTCACTCAGAAATGTTGCAGAGTCGGCTGGAATGACTGAACATTGTGATTTTGATGTTGAGGTCACTTTAGCTTCTGGCGCAGGCGGTGGTCGAGTTGATATGGTCGCTAAAATTCCAGATGGCGGAAACATTCCGATTGACGCTAAGGTGCCTTTAGCAGCATATTGGGATGGCCTCGACCTCGAAGACCCCGATGCAAGGAAAAAGAAAATGCAGGAGCATGCAAAATCTCTGAAAGTTCACATCGACGCTCTTGTAAAGAGAGATTACCCTAGTTTAATGGGTGGTTCTGATTTCACAGTCATGTACATTCCCGCACCCCCAATACTAGCAGCAGCATTCGAAATCGACCCTACTCTGCAAGAATATGCTTTCAGGAAAAATATCCTAATTACAACTCCTGTAGAATTACTCGGATTGTTACGAACAGTTAGCGTATATTGGCAACAACAATCGATGGCTGAGAATGCGCAAGAAATTCAGCAGGCTGCTCGAGAATTATACGAGCGCTCGGCGAAATTCGGGGAAGACTTAGCAAAGATTGGACGCGGGCTAAATACCGCAACCAATGCCTACAATTCAGCCGTTGGCTCATACGATCGACGAGTTATTCCTGCCGGCCGTCGACTTGAAACTCTCCGAGTTGCCGACAACACTGCAAGAAAACTGGAGGCTATTGAGACAGTTGATGGGGCTGCTCGAATTCCAGAGAACACAGGTGGCATAGAAGAGGAGGAATGATGTCCTAGGTCTGCACCGGCAGACCATGATTGACTGGGGCTCTCACGATTTCCATCCAGTTGTCGAAATGCCAGAAGATTACACTGTCCTCGATTTATCGGGAGGAACTTGGACCCCTCCTAAAACCGATTATAGTGTTGGGAAGTACGATGAATTGAGGCCTGGATTATATTCGACTGAACTATTTTCAGGAGAACGCTTTCTACACATTGGGATAGATATTGGAGCACCAGCCGGAACTCCTTGTATGGCATTCGCAGAGGGTGAGATTTCTCATTTTGGATACAATGCAGCCGACGGAGACTATGGTCACGTCGTGGTTACTAAACATATTCTAGACGGAATTCCAATCTGGGCTCTTTACGGCCACCTTGATTCTGCTTCAATAGAAGGAAAATCAGTAGGCCAGAAAGTGAATGCTGGTGATGTAATTTGCTGGATGGGAGCCCCTCATGAAAATGGTGGTTGGGAGCCTCACCTACACTTTCAATTGTCATATCAAGAGCCAGAAACCCATGATATGCCAGGAGTTGTAGCGCCTGGTGATCGAGAAGAGGCTTTGCAAATTTACCCCGACCCCAGATTGATTCTAGGTGACCTCTACTAAACTGTGGAAAGATATGTTTTGAGGCCATCAATTGCAGTCATTTCAGATGGGTCAATACCATTCATAACTGCCAATGCGATACTTACCCAATCAGTTATGTGTGCTGCAAAAAGAAGACTCTCAAGCAGGCTTTCACCCTCGCAATCAAGTAACCAAGAATCACCTGGTTGCAGATTTTCCATCATCCATTTCAGTCGCGCGCGTACGCGTGCGTGAGTATGTGGGCTTGCGAGGTATAGCAAGGCTTGAGATGATGAGTTTCTATTCCAAGCCACTATCTCATTGTGATTCATTTCAGGTAATTCGACAGGACGGGAAAACATCTCCGAATTCTCATTAATCTGATTGGTAAATCGAATACCAACTGAAGACATTTCACTCGCCGAAACGATCGCGATTTCTTTGTCTGAGAATTTTGATGCCATACTAGATACTCTACCATCGCCACCGAGTAAATCTGCAGATTCAGAAATTTTCGCAAGGCGGCCAATCATTTGGTTAATTCGTTCATCGGAAGGTCTCGGAAGAATACCTAGAGCCCAACAAATCGATAGTTGGCTGCCAAAAATATGTCCGAATGCTGATCTTGGCATTTGCCCACTTGGAACCGTTATACAAATCGATTCTTCACTTTCAGAAAGCATCTCTTCTAGATTACCACCTGAGCAAATGCCTATCACAACCCCTCCTTCTTCCAGAGCTTTACTGACACCATCCAAAGTCTCCTCTGTATTGCCTGAGTATGAGGTCGCTAAAACTAGCCAATCGGGTCCCCACCAAGACGGTAGACCGTAGTTATTCCAAACTACAAATGGCAGACCTCCTGAATCATCGGCTAAGGCGGACAGAAACATGCCTCCTGCCCCAGAGCCGCCCATTCCTAGGCAGACGACTCCACTCCAATCCATGTCTGCTTCGATTTCTATCTCGGCAGATATTGCTGCATTTAGGTCATCGACAAATTTTCTGGTAAATCCGGCCATATCCGATTTATCGTATTCGGCAAGAAGTGATTCAAAATCCAAGATACTCACCCCTCTCCCCTATGTCCTGGTAAAGCCAACCATGAGTCGTCTATGAAAGCAATTCGTAGATTTGACAAGGACGAATCATAATCGTACGGTAAAGCGACTGTCACAACTCGGTAGTCATTGGGGTCCATGACTTCAGCTCCTGAACTATCTCTGTTCAGAATATCGACGATGAATTGGTCGTCGGATATGCTAACTACAGTAGCCTTCTCCATATCTCTCCAAGTCACCCCTGTTCGTTCATTTCGATCCAATCTTCTGATTTTTGGACCATCCTTCTGCCAAGCTGAAACTAACCAGTATTCCCTTTTTAGACGGATTACATCTCCGAGTCCATAAGCCGGTTTTCTGTAGGAAAGAGTCAGTCTTGTCACTTCAGAACCCTCTCTCATACCAACCAAAGTTGAGGTCTCTTTTGTCGTCCCTCCAAACCTTCGAACAAGCTTTCGAGCCCAAGTTCTTGCAAGGGCTTTCGACCCGAGTTGCAGATCCCAACCTCCTGTGACTGGACCTTCTTTAGTTACGAAAAACATTGGGTCTGATTCTAATTCATCGAGTAACTCGTCCAAGGTTCCTCTAAGATCCTTTAATTCCTCCTCAGATAATCTACGCCCTGCACTCCTTAGTTGCATTGTTGCCTCAAAATACGCACCTGCTTTTCTCGTGCATGAAGGACAAACTGCGTTACTTGTTTGCAATAGTACTTCATGCTGATCTTCAAATTTGTATCCTTCTAATTCACCTTGAACATTAACGTGAAGCCTTGCAGCCCTCTCATCTATCGGCTGATATGCCATATCAACTGTTACTGCTGTGGCTCCTTCTGTAACTCCAAGGTTTTCTCGGAGCCGTAATTCACCCAATTCTTCGTCTTCAATTCTTACCCATCGCTTCTCTACTTCGTGCATTCCACACTTTGCACAGCGATGTTGTTGAATTCGCTCCGATACCTGAGAAAAAACAGTTCTTGCCCTAAGACAATTTTCGCAAAGCCGTTCAGATGTTAGAGGCGGGGGGGAGCCACAAGCGATGCAAAACGCTGCGCCATCCATGTTGTTCCCTCTTTATCCGGCAAGCCCACCCCGTTTGAATGGTTGGTGAGCCAGTCGAAGGCTAATTTCGATTATTCTTCCTCATTCGTCTTTGATTGCTTATCGGAAAGAGAATCTAATTCTGTCTCTAAATTAGAAATTGATGTGAACAACTCGCGACTAAACCAAATTACTAGGCCAAGCATAATTGCATAGGCTATGTAGGCTTCAGCGATTCCGCTCAAGATATCGCCTCCTGGTCTAGCTCATTCTTTCTATCAGAAACCTCAGCAGCAAGGCGATATCGCTTGTTAGAAAGCAATAGTAAACCCGCAAATAAAATACACATCAGTCCAAAACTGATCAATAAGAATGAGCGTACATCTGGGCTCATACCTACTGATTCAGTTGACTCGATAACTAAAACCTCAGGATGTGTTGTTTCCCACCAAGTGGTTGCACCAGCAGTAATCGGAACCAAGGCGAACCCGAATAATCCGATTGCTGAAAGAGTGTCTCGATTTTGTTGTGTATCGGGTTGGGATTGACGAGAATATAGTAGGAACAGGGCAACCGCAGTTAGTAAGGCAAAGGAATTCAACCTCATATCACCCCAATCCCAAGGCCGATTCCATTCTGCAGAAGCCCAAATTGGGCCTGATGTAATTACTCCCAATCCGAATATTACACCAAGGTCTGACCCACTCTGAAAGTAAACCCAAGCATCCTCACTGCGCTTGAGATACCACATCAATGAGCCATAAAAAAGAACACTGAAAGATAAGAATGAACACCAAGCGAATGGCACGTGAAGATAGAGAATTCTGTATGCTTCTGGAGCCCCCCAACAGCCACCTTCAGTACATGGTTTCAAGCCCGGAGCAAACTCTAATCCAAGTACTGAAACAAATACAATACCTGCAAGCCCCACATATGTCAAAGCATAACCGGAATCACGAAAATTCATTTTCTCACCATTCAATCTTCAGGGATTATGACTGCCATTGCCCACAAAAATAACACTGTTAACCATGCTATGGCTATGTCTGCAAATGGTTCACCTAGAGCCAATTTAAAACTCATACCATTACTCATTATCGAAGTCAGAGCACTAGTCATTTGCAGGAACGGCCAGATTAAGACTAGTTGCAATAAACTTCCCGCTACCGCGCCAGATCTAGTAAGATCGGATACCATCAGATGCAAAGCCGAAGCGGCCACACTCAAGTCGATGAGTACGAATGCGAATAGCCACAGCCAGAGTAAAACATCAGAATTCATCGTTGAATTGATATCGCCCGCAATAACATACCAAGAAATATAAATTATCGGTAATGGTAGAACCAGAGAGACACCCATTATGGAAAACCAACCTCTTGAGCGGGCACCGGTCATAGCCCGCCACCAATCGCCCGCTCTCTCTTCAGAGAGTCGTTTGACAATGGCGGGAGTTACGATAGCTGTGATGAAGGCTGGAGTCAGAGTTAGGGCGGCCAATAAATCGTAATTTTCAGTACTTCGGATGATATCAGTAGACAGTGTATAGGCTAGCAATAAGGCGACCAGTGCTGGAACTCCACGTCCAATAGTATCAATTGGATTACGTCTCTCTAGCCTCGAAGCCCAAGCAGCTAATTCTGTGTGCGATTCAGCGGAGCAGGGCTCTGGGAGATTGGCATGTTCTAAGTTCGATTGCTGTATTTTGCTTGTCAATTCTGATGACTCACCTATAGTGACAATTCTGTCGCAAGCGGTAATGACTTCAGGGTCGTGAGTCGCAACTAGAATTCCATGACCACGCTCTGCTAGTGCTCTTAACCACCCTAACAACAATTCTCTGGATGATTGGTCGAGCCCCTCCGATGGCTCATCGAGAATGACGACTGATGGTTCAGAATTCAGAGCAACTGGAACAAGGGCGGATAGAACCGTAACTCTTCTCCGCAGACCCCCGGAGAGTTTGCAAATTCTATCCTCTGCTCGATGCACAAGACCCCATTCTGAGAGGATTTGGCGCAATGCTTGTGAATTATCTGCTCGTCCTGCGACGCGACAAGCACCACGAATTCTTTCGAACACTGTTTCGTCACCAGACATTCCTTCAGTTTGCAAACATAGTCCGAAACCAGAGATATCTCCTCTCTGACCTTCAGAGTCTCTGATGGTAGTTTCGATGCCCCTGTCATTTCTGAGTACTTGGCCCTGAGACATAGGGTGCAATCCTGCAAGAGATTCTAACAAAGTGGACTTACCTGATCCGTTTACTCCTAGCAAACCAACGACTTCCCCCCCTGAGAGTGAAAAGTCAACACCTCGAAGCACCTTACGGGTGCCTCTGTCCACAACCAACCCACGGGCTGAGAGCAAAGTTCGCGTACTCACGATATCCCCCACTAGCAGCCTGCGTTTGAGTAGTTCCATCGAAGTCCCTATGCATATAGAGCCTCTGTCGAGGCCTGAGGGAGAGGACTGGCTACTGCTGACTATGAGCTTGTTTGGTCTGATCTAACCGGTTCTGATTGGGCCGCATTGGGGCTGTTTCTAGTAATCGCCATAACTCCATATATCGTGGCTTGGAAACAAGAAACCAGTATAGCCCTAGCCACAGTTTTATCATTATTATCAGTAACCTTCTATCAAATGATTATCGACATGGGTTTCCTTGATTTCACACCTATTGCCTTCCTTTCAATTATCCCGAAGATTGCAGATCATCCCGACCAAATCCATCGCTTCATTACATCCGCTTGGCTTCATGCAAATTGGATACACGTTCTTGGAAATATATTGGTGATTGCTTTAGCAGGTGTTCCTCTGGAGCAAAGAATGGGGAAACTACGCTGGATATTGGTGTACTTCCTTGGCCTAATTGGGGGCAACCTAGCATGGGTGTTAACCCATCCTGATTCAATAAGCCCTGCACTTGGTGCGAGTGGGGCCGCTTTCGGCATTCTTGGTGCTTACATGGCATGCTGGCCAAACGATAGAATCGAATTCCCACTACTGTTTTTCATTCGTGCCTGGCCGGTTTGGGGAATTGTAGCTTTCAGACTAGGTATTGAAGTCTGGAATATGTATCAAATCGAAGCGGGTCAATCAGTAACAAATGTAGCGCACATGGCCCATCTCGGAGGCTTCATGCTAGCTTGGATTTTAGCAAGGCCAATCGCAAGAGGTGCTCCATCCGAATTGGATGATTCTAGTGATATTTCCATTGCTGGTTCGGCTGCCTCCAAGGCGGCAAGAGATGCGGCCACTGCGAAGATGGGGAGTCTCGAATCGGACCCTTGGTCGGAAGCGAGGGTTGGCTTGAAAGAGGAGGCCGCTAGAATACTAAAGAGACTTAGAGATGAGGGAGACGAACTTGAAACTCGAAGAGCATGGTTAGAGGAACTTGCAGAACAGGTAATCTGCCCTGTTTGTGATGGAGAGGTTCATGCTGTAATTTCCGGACAGAATTGTACCCTAAAATGCTCCCATTCGAAAAATCACATTAACTGGCCATGAGGGCGCATAAGTTGCACCTTTACGGGTTCGTCTTATACCCCGAGTATTGCTGGCTCTACTTGTAGAGCCATGGCAGAGAAGCCACTAGACCTCAGGCCACTAGTCTTAGTGGTGATGATTCTAATCATGGATATGGGGATTGGAGTATCCGCATCTCCAATCATTCAAAATGAAGAATTAATTAGTCAAGAAAGACCCGAAAATTGGCCTCCTGCCCTAATTTGTGGGGATACAGAATGTGAACCAATCGATCGTTCAACTCGAGAACCCCCTTTCGATGCAGGATTCCCGGTGGAGGAAGAGGGTTGGTGGTTTGGCTATTGGTATGATTTGGACTCAAATGGAATGGATGATAGATTACAAAGAATCATCGCGGGCCAGCGTCAATCTGTCTCCCCCACAGCAATTATTGGATTGGATGGAAAACCCACAGTCGCAATAGTCGTAGATTATGCTTGGCATCCCGGTGATAGCGATAAATCTGCCCTAAAGGATGTTCTGGAGTCTCATGGCTGGGATCAAGATGGATCTTGGTTCTTCGAGATGGATATTCTAGACAGTATAGTTCTGGACCATGTGCCAGTTAGTGCTTTAATCGAGATCTGGCAATTAGACGGGGTTGTCATGGTTGAGGAACAAAATGTAATTGTTCCATTTCTTGATACTGCCACTAGAGGCTCAAAGGTAAGAGATTCAGAACGTTATGATGAAACCATGCGAGATTTCGGTTACGATGGCTCAGGAGTTGTTATCGCAATTCTAGACACAGGAGTTGATAATGAGCATTTCTCACTAGATGACTTCTCTGACCAAAATGACGACAATGAGAATGATCCAGAAGATTTGCCAGATCCCAAATGGGTTGCTGGTTGTGATGCTACATCCCTCAATCAAAACGAGTGCAGCAATGAAGGGACGTATGACCCAGATGACGGAGATGGTCATGGAACCCATGTTGCTGGGATTGCCCTAGGGACGGGTGATTCTAGGCGAATAAATCAGGGATATGCACCAGGGTCCTATCTAGTTGATGTCAAAGTAATGACCGATACAGGTGGAACAAATTCTGCTGCTACTTTGAAAGGTATCAATTGGGTAGTCGCGAACGTCGAAACCGACTGGGGGAACAATGATTCAAGCGAAGGAATACAAGTTATGTCCATGTCATTTGGAAGTCTTGGGGACCCAAATGGAGACGACCCCGGAGATAACGGATCGGCTGCTGATGCTAGGGCGGTCAATCAAGCAGCAGAGGCTGGAATTGTACCAGTTGCTGCCATCGGGAATGATGGGCGAAGAAGAGTAACATCAGTTGGTGCTGCAGATCAGGCAATTACAGTCGGAGCGATTGATGACAAGGACACCATAGACAGAGGGGATGATTCTATTGCTTCTTATTCTAATTCAGGGCCAAGAGAAAGTGACGGAGATAGCGATGAAGATGAGGAATTGAAACCTGATGTAGTAGC
Organism: Methanobacteriota archaeon; assembly: GCA_002708385.1. Lineage (GTDB taxonomy): Archaea > Thermoplasmatota > Poseidoniia > Poseidoniales > Thalassarchaeaceae > MGIIb-O1. Next base: position 19,174 of record PANM01000038.1, read on the forward strand.
ACCGGGTTCTGACATGATGTCTGCAAGACACGCAGAATCCTCAAGTCAAATTCCAGGAACGCCAAAGCCCTTGGCAGAGGATAGCTACCATGAATTGAGTGGGACAAGTATGGCTTGTCCCGCGGTTGCTGGCTTGGTCGCGGTGATACTACAGATAAGTCAGGAAGAAGGACTTGATCTTGATCCTGCTGAAGTTAAGGAGATACTAAGAGAAAATTCCGAGCCAAGGGGTGAGGCCTCAGAACCGGATATTTCGGACACTTGGAATGACAGGTATGGATTTGGAATAATTGATGGAAATAGAATTGTTTCTGCATTACTTGGGGATGGTGGAGGCGGAGACCCGGGTGATAATACAACTGAGCCTCCTCCGCCTGGCGAAGGCGATTGGTTAGTTTTTGAACGCCCTCTTGAAGATTCTTGGCTGGTTGAAGGAGAGACCTATTCGGTGAGAGGACATGTTGATGATGAAGCCAAAACAAATGGTACCATCGAGGAGATTCAGGTCAAGATTGCTTATACTTACAAACCAGAAGGTTCACCCACTCAAGAAGAGATACTCGTAGATTGGCATACAGCTCAAGGAACTGTAAATTGGACTACAGAATTTACCATTCCAGATTTCGAAGAGGATGAGATTAATGCCTTGGAAATCAAAATCTCAGTACAGGCACGTAACGAATGGGATCAATGGAGCGACATACAAAAAAGAACTCACGAAATTGGCAGGGTCACATTGACTTTAGACAGCCCGAGTGGACAAAATTCAGTTGTAGGCGATGTGCAATTCGAAGGAGAATATGAAACTGTAAATGGCGGTACTATCCAATGGAGAATTGGGAAAGAAGATTGGGTTGATGCCCGAACCTATTTTGGTTCAGGAGGAACTACTGATATGTTCAGTTTTTCTTGGGACTCGACTGAACATCCGGATGGCTCTCAACGTATTTCATTACGCTTTGTTAGCGGAACCGGAGTGCGCTCAGAAGAAGTCAGAGTCACATTAGAAATCGACAATCAACCGCCAGCTCCTGACTTGATGTTCAGAAGCGGACTAACTGTTTCCGAATGGGGAATTCCTATGTCTGAAACATTCGTTAATTCCTTTGTTGAAGTTAGTACGGAAATCAGAAATGATGGCGACCAATCCGCCACCAATGTTGTGGTTTTTCTCCTTGAAGAAGGAACTAGAAAACACGAACTAACTATTCCTTCTATAGACTCCGGAGATATTGTTCAATTGACTCATTACTGGAACCCACTTGTAGTTGGTAAACGCCAACTAACGGTCGCTCTGGACCCCGGTGATGCGATTTTTGAAATCGATGAAACAAATAACGATCAGAGTATAGAATTTGATGTTATTCAGAGACCCGAAGGGGTTGACTTATCTTTCCCCAACGGAGCATTCACAACAACTCCAATAATTCCAAGACCAGGTGAACAATTCCAAATTAATGCTCGAATTACAAATTTAGGTTCATTCAGGGCGGAGGAAATTGAAGCGCAACTTCATCTGTACACAAACAGGGGATGGGAGTTAACCTCCTCGACTACAATTCCTTCCATGGAAGGTGCTGAAGCAAAAACTGTATCCTTCGCACAAACATATGAAGAAGGTGGTGCATTCAAATTTAGAGTTAGCCTTAGTGGCCCAGTACTTTCAGATATAGATTGGTCTAACAATCAGGCAGAATGGACCGTTGTTGTAGAAAAAAGTACTACCTCAGGGGGTAGGGCATTAAATTTCCAGACAGGAGAAACCCCAGTTGAAGTGATTGATTTGAATGATGAGGGGCTAGTAGTAACATCCAAAGATGGCGGACTAGGACTTTACAGATTGAACTCAAACAAAGGTATGACAGCATGCTCGAATATGTTGGAAGAAAAATGGTCGGGTGATTTTGCAGCAGCTACTACTTCAGATGGTTTCGCGCACATCGTTTGGACTCGTAGATTCCTCGACACTAATGGTTACTTGAAGCAGACTGTTTCCTATTCAACAATTGATTCTTCTTGTGAGATGACGCCAATTCAAGACCTTATGGACCCAATTGTATTATCTGATGGCAAATATTGGGGTTTAGACATTGATGTTGATGGAACCAAATTACTCGTAGCCGGCTATCACCGTGACCTCTGGACCGGCGGTACATTGCAAGACTTGACTAGCATCTTTGTCCTAGAAGCTAATCCACCGACCTCCTCAAAGAGTTGGAGCCTAACTCCAAATGTCATATCTGATATTGATGTAGTTGCAGGATATACAGATCCAGTGCAAATTGAATATGGAGATGAAGATGGGCATATTCTATACCAGTCAATGCGCAATGATACAACAGGTAAAGAAAGGCTAGGATTATGGTATGCTCACGGAGACATAAAACAATCATCCTGGACTTACAAAAAAGCTGTTGGAGACTATGCATCATTAGCACAGATGAAAGTTCAAACGATCGATGGAGATGATAGGCTTGTAGTTGCTTGGAAAGAAGGCACTGGCATAGATAGTATACTAATTACTAAAATCGTTGATGATTCATTTAGTGTAATTGAAAACAGTTCAATTGAAATTGCTGCAACTGGGATTTCCCAGGTTGTCTTCATAGAAACCGAACGCGGTATCCAGCTAATACACGATATGGTTGGCCATAGTGGCCCACAGGTCCACTACGGAATTATCTACCCCGAGGATTTATCGATAGCAATCTCAAATCGAATATCAGATGGATGGCTGCATTCCGGAAGTCGCTCACCGATTAGTGGAGAATTAGTTATTGTTCATACTTCAACACAAGGTTGGGTTATACGAGCGGTTATAGATGATAGTAAACCAAATTCCGGCCCTGTTGATATCCTAGAAGAACTACGATTTCAACTAGGATTAGATGAAAGTAGTTTCAACATTTTAGTTGGTGGAGTTGCAATCGCGGTTTTACTACTTTGTACCATTGTTCTTGGGGTTATGTCAGGTCGTGCAATCCGTTGGATGGGAGGTCGAAGACGCAAACAAGCAGAAGGCATTGTTATGCTGGAAGATGATGTTGTAGACGTCATAGATGAGGATGATATTACCGTAAAGACGATTGATACATCCTCTATTGTTGAAGTCGTAGAGATGGACGGAAAAAAGACATCGCCACGTCAAGATAGACGGCAAATGCGTGCCATAAACGCTGAGAGAGCAGAAATCCCTACACCTACACCAAGTATGATTCAACCAACAACAAACCAAGGGACGGTTGCTGAACCCTTACCTCCAATAGGTGAAGCACCAGCACCTCCAGAACTTCCTCCGATGAATAAGCCTGTTATTTGTCCAGAGTGTGAAAGTCGATTTGACGTCGCATTTGAGCTGAAAATGACTCGTTGTCCGATTTGTGCAGTGCGTATCGATCTGTGAGGTCGAAGAATGCGTAGGTTACATCTAGCATCTGCTTCCCAAAGGCGACTAACTTGGATAAAACAAAAATTTGAGAACTTCGAAATCACCTCTGCGGCATTACTCTTTGAAGAACCTAAACCAAAATGGGGGGCACCAGTAAAGGAACAAGTCGAATTTTCTTGTCTGAAGAAAGCACAAGCGGCAGCAAGAGAAGGTATTGTCAGCCAACAAGCAGGACATGAACATCCTGAATTTGTAATGGTATCTGATACAATAGTCTCAGACCCAGATGACCCTTTAATGCCAATGGGAAAACCTGACGATGGTCAGCATGCTATGGCGATGTTACTGAGACTCTCAGGAAATAGACACAGAGTATGGTCTTCAACGGCACTGATTTACCCCTTGAGTGACTTTGGAGAACATCAGTTGCATGGAGGGTGGACAGCAGACTTTTGGACGGAATCGGCGGTTGTGGAATTTGATGAGTTAAGCGAAGACAGATTATTGCAATTAGTGAGTAGTGAGTCCTGGAAAGGAAAAGCCGGAGCATATGATTTGGCAGGGGATGTATCAGAGGATACTAGACTTCTAGATGGAGAAGAGGTTACTGTGCTAGGATTTGCCCCTTCTGCAATAAAAAAATTGGAATCACTTTAGGCATTATTTATTCCGAGAATTCCACCAAATTGGATCGGACTCTGCCTTTTCGACTAAAATTCTCAAAGCCTTAAGTGTGCTCTCGTCAAAATGATGCTCGATTCCTTCAGTATCAATATGGGCTGTTTCTTCGTCAACCTCGAGACTACGTAGAAACCTGACAAGTAAACTATGTCTATCTCTGAGATTTATTGCCGCATTTCTGCCAGTTTCAGTTAGATTTGCTCCTTGATATCTCTCGTATTCAACTAAGCCTTCTTCGTAGAGCCTTTGCAGCATTTTTGTGACTGAAGGCCTGGCCACTGCCAATAAATCCGCTATTCTGGCAGGTTTTGCTTGACCTTCTACCAACTCTAATTCATGAATTACTTCTAGGTAGTCTTCAACTCTAACAGAATGGCGTTTCGATCTTCTAACACCATCTGCCTCATGTGCGGAACGGAGTGCTTCGAGTCTTTCACCGTCCATATTCACACCTCGACAAAAGTTACCCCGCCATGTTTCAAAACAAACTCTCGTTGTAATTCATCGAACCACTGCAACATCTGCGAATCAAATCGTACAGACACCACTTCATCGTCCATCAACAAGTCATCCTGAATTCCCTTCAACGTACCCGGAGCAGCGCCACATGAAACACAAGCCCCATCTAAATCAATAACAAGCGAAAGTGCAGATTTACCCGAATGCTTTTGTTCAATATTTGATTGCGCAATCAACAGTCCTCCTCCGTGTCCATCAAGAGCAGCCCTTACCGGCCCTAATCTTGCCATAAGAGCAGGAATTAGATCAGGATGATTATCACTAACCAAATCAATTAGTGAAAGAGAACGAAGTCTGTCTAATTCTTGAGGATCATGGGCTTCCAATACTCTCTTTTCGGCCTCTTTTGCCATAATCGCCTCAACTTGGAGACGGTATATTTCGGCTAGTTCGTCTCCCTCTTCCACGATAGGTCGGCTACGCCACCCCTACTTCTGATTGACCATCATTCCGGCTTGATGCAACGACCGTCTCTGACGGTCGCATTCAAAAGGGATGATTCTTACCAAGAATTGAGATTCTCCTATGGCATCTAGCACACCCGTCCTCGATATCAACGATTTACATGCTGGAATCGATGATACTCCAATTCTACGTGGAATAAATCTCACCATTCCGTCCGGAGAAATTCATGCTATAATGGGACGTAATGGAAGTGGTAAGACCACAACAGCGAATATCATCATGGGTCATCCTGACTTTGAGATATCGAAAGGAACTGTGGAACTTGATGGAAACGATGTCCTTGAGATGGAACCATGGGAAAGAGCCCGAGCAGGAGTTTTTCTATCATTTCAATACCCTCAAGCAGTTCCTGGTTTGCAAGTTGGTAACTTCCTAAGAAAGTCCGTTGCTGCAATCAGAGGTGAAGATGCTGCCAAAGGCCCTGAATTCAGAAGTAAATTGAAGCAAGCAATGAACGAACTCGACATCGATAGATCGTTCCTAGCTAGATACGTAAACGATGGTTTCAGTGGTGGAGAGAAAAAGCGCTTTGAAATATTACAGTTGATGCTTTTGGAGCCAAAGCTATCAATTCTAGATGAAACAGATTCAGGTTTGGATATTGATGGAATTAGAACGGTTGCGAAGGGAATTAATGCCGCTGTTAGAAATTCGGATTCAGGGGCTTTGATTATCACTCATTATTCTAGAATTCTAGAACATATCCAACCCGACAAGGTACACGTGCTAATCAAAGGTAGAATCGTCAAGTCAGGAGGCCCGGAATTAGCCCTCGAGTTAGAAGACAGAGGCTATGATTGGCTTGAAAATGACCCGGAGCAATCTGCTTGAAAACGAATGGAGAGACAATTATGGCATCAACAGAAGCAAGGGAAGCTGTAGGTGAGTATAGTGCAGGATGGCATGATCCAGAAAATGCTACTATACGCTTTGACTCTGGATTATCGGAGCAGGTTGTAAGAGATATTTCCGCACTGAAAAATGAACCCGATTGGATGACGGAATTACGGGTCAAAGCTTTCCACAATTTCGAAAGTAAACCAATGCCCACTTGGGGTAACATGTCGATGCTGAAAGAAATTGATTTCGACGCAGTATGCTACTATCTTCGATCATCCAATGCAACCGAAAAAGACTGGGATGATGTCCCCGAAGATATACGAAATACTTTCGATAAATTGGGTATTCCAGAAGCGGAACAGAAGTGGCTATCCGGAGTTACCGCACAGTATGAATCCGAGGCTGTTTATCACTCAATAAGAGAAGACTTAGAGCAACAAGGAGTGATTTTTCTCGATATGGACTCAGGATTGAGAGAATATCCTGAACTTGTCAAAAAGTGGTTTTGTTCTGTTGTTCCATATCAAGACAATAAATTCAGTGCTCTAAACACCGCGGTTTGGTCCGGCGGCTCTTTCATCTACGTACCAAAAGGTGTTCACGTAGAAATGCCGGTTCAGGCATACTTTAGAATCAACGCCAAAAATATGGGCCAGTTTGAAAGAACATTAATTATCGCTGATGAAGGTAGCAGTATCCATTATGTTGAAGGTTGTACCGCACCAACATATTCAACGGATTCGTTGCATTCTGCAGTAGTTGAATTAATTGCATTACCCGGCGCCCATATTCGGTACAGTACAGTTCAAAATTGGAGCACAAATGTCTACAACCTAGTAACAAAGAGAGGAATTGCTCACGAAAATGCAAAAATCGAATGGGTAGATGGGAACATCGGCAGTAAATTGACTATGAAGTATCCTGCTGTAATTTTGAAGGGAGAAGGAAGTCACGCGGAAGTAATTTCGGTAGCTTATTCAGGAAAGGGGCAGCATCAAGATGCTGGGGCAAAAATTCACCACCTTGCAAGTAATACAACCTCAAAGATTCTCTCCAAGTCGATTTCAAAGGATGGAGGTAGAGGCTCTTATCGAGGTATGGTTACAGTTTCGCCGAAGGCAGAAAACTGCAAATTGAACGTTGTCTGTGACGCATTAATCTTAGACGATGGTTCACGTTCAGACACCTACCCCACGATGGAAGTTGCCAATCCAACAGCTCGTTGTGAGCACGAGGCCAGTGTCTCGAAAGTCAGCGACGACCAGGTATTCTACCTAATGAGTCGGGGGCATTCAGAGGAGGAAGCTCTCGCGATGATTGTAAACGGGTTCTTTGAACCATTTACTCGCGAATTACCTATGGAATATGCAGTTGAACTCAACAAATTGATGGCCCTTGAAATGGAAGGAAGCATCGGTTGAATGGGTGAAATTATGGATTCCGCAAGTCTGTATAAGTCACTGGAGGAGCCCGATAGGGCAGACCATCTTTGGAGATATACACCTTGGAGAAGAGTACATCCAACTGGTGATCTAACTGATATTCCGGATGCATCAGCACCTAAAGTTGGTCTGACTTGTTTGGATGAAAATGTAGCACTGGTAGGGATATCAATTGAAGAGGGAGGTGTGGGTGGAGAAATCCTAACAGAATCTGATAAGGTTACGGCTTCTTTCATCAAAGCCGTAGCTCGAGATTCGGCATTCACTCTAAGAGTTGAAAAAAATTTCATCGCAAGTTCACCAATTATCCTGGACATTGACACAGGTGACTCCGATTGTGCGCTTCACCTTACTCTAGACATTGGAAGAAACTGTGAATTCGAATTAATAACTCAAATTAGCGGCTCCGCACCATGGACAGGATTTCTTCGAACTGGACGAGTTGGAAATGGAAGTATACTCAACGATGTTGTAATTGGCCACACTGACTGTGGAACCCTATTACGAGTCGATAGTGTATCGATTGGTAGAGATGCACAAGTAAAGACTGGTACTGTGAGTTCAGGAAGTGACAATACAAAGTCGGATTTAAGGTATAAAATGGCAGATACGGGTGGACATTTGAATGTACTTGGGTCGGTCCTTTCAGCACATGAAATGCACCTTGATCATCACATTGAGATACATCATGACGCACCTGAAACATTCAGTCGGTTAAACTGGCATTCGGCCTGTGGAGGTAATTCTCGAACTGTAGGCACTGGTATGCTAAGGGTTTCCAAAGGAGCAAGAGGGGCAGATGCAGGTCAACTATTCCACAACCTATTATTGTCAGATAAGGCGAAAGCAGATTCGATTCCTGAATTAGAAGTTAGTGAACACGATGTGGTAGGATGTGGCCATGGCACTGCTAATGGACCTGTAGATGAAGAACAAATGTTTTACCTCGAATCAAGAGGATTCGACACTGAGGAAGCTAAAGATGCTCTTATCGCGGCTTTCCTAAATACAACCCTTGTTGAGATGGGAAGTGAAACCCTTCACCATTGGTTAGCCGAACACTTACAAGACGAACTGGATGACCTCAAATCTTGAGTAACCAATTTGGGCTTAATCCTCACCAGACCCATTATGGATCACGATCATTGCGCTTCCATTCTATGTGAATGTGGATTTCAAGGTGCGGCAATTCCTATGAGGCAACACATGGAATGTCCACGATGTAGAAGAGTCGTAGAAGCATGTTGTGAGGGTGTTCCAGATTACTCTGGACACTAGCCTGAGCGGTCTCTATAACTAGATAGTAAAGCGGTTAATAGAAGTCCAGAACCAATTCCAAATGCTAAGCCTTGTTCTTCCAAAGTAGAACCGGCTAAGTCCCTAAATGTGAACCCCATAATGGTACACATAGGTATCACGAAAAAAACGAATCTGCGGACTCTCTGAATTTTTGTTGGTGCTGTCCCCATGGGCCTTAGAGTAATAGAGCCTGCTTTTTCCAAAACCTGCCAGTCGACCGCCTCTGCGCCAATTCTCAATCGTTGTAAAACCGCAGGTCTAATACCGGGGTCTGCAGAATTTTCGTGTAATATTTCTCCACGACCTGTTACTACTCTAACCCTTTTCAAATTCTGACGAATAGCAAGTAATCTCTCAGTCGCACCGGCTGCCATTGGAGCATTCAGCCCGTGCATGTCGAAAGTTAACACCCCTCTTTCACGGCGAATTCTTTCTTCTACATTCCAAGCGCCATCTGTTTCACTTGAGAGATATGCCATTTCTATGCGTAAAGCTTCAACTTCTGCTGCGCGAGACTCCTCTCTAGCCTGACCTTTTTCAGCATGGTCTCTAACTCTAGCTAAAGAGAACAGTAGAACTACTGAACCAACCCCAATACCAAGTACAAGACCGGTTCTTAATGCCGGTTGAATTGCTTCTTCTGTCATACCGGTTGCGAAGAAAGCCATCATCGAAGACATTACCAATACCATCAAGGAAATAACTAACGAGATGACGAATGCATCCCGCATCCTAACCTCGACCATGGTAGGGGGATAGGTTGATGACGATAGAACCCATCGATTGGACAATGCCTCAAGCCGAAGGGTCTTCACTGAAAAATGGCCGTGGGGATAGAATTAGAGAATCCAAGGTCGGGCGTAATTTAGCAGCAATAGCAGGCACCTATCTTATTCTCTTATTTCTGACACCTTTAACCATGCCTGCAGATTCAATCCCTGATCTTTCAGGGCGTGCTAATCGAATTGATTATGCTACAATTGACGGGTACTGGGGATGGGGAAATAATGACAATAGCGATTACGAACATGCAGGTCATGACCAAGAGGCAAATGGTGGCTCATTTGCTTGGACTGATCTAAATCCAATTGCAGCAACTGTTTACGCTATAGGAGACTTGAATTGTCATCAAAAACACTACAGATCTTGGGAGATTAATGGTAATCAATTAGCAGTCTGTGTTCGAGATATCGGTATTCTATTTGGATTCGTAGCATGTTGTTTAATTTGGCAGCAAAGAGGGCTTAATCGGTGGACTTTAAGAGATACTTTCCTTTCTATGCTTCCTGATGAATCAATCGAGAAGTTCTACTACAAAGACCAAAGGATGATGTTGATGATTGTAATAATGGGGATTGGCTTAGTGCCAATGGGAATTGATGGTTTTACTCAGTTACTTACCTCCTATGAATCAACAAATACTATGAGAATAATTACCGGTGTACCAGCAGGGTTCGTTGGAGGATGGCTATTTTCTGCAATGTTCTCAGCTAGACCTCATGAATTCGATAGTTCCGAAGATGTACGTCTTCCTGCAGACGCTAAACTACGGATGGTTTGAAATTTAATTTCCTTGCCACCAATTCACAAGGCCGCTATTACCAGATGGAAGAGAATTATTGGAATTACCGTTTCCTAAAATTGCAAGTCTTTCGATAGTGTCTCGAACTGCCCGGGGGTGTTCACCAGAACGGACAATTTGTCCCATTGCAAATCTAATGTGGGTGTCTGGATTATTTGATATCCATTTAGACAATACTTTCCTTAATGGCCAAAGAACTAAACAAAGAATTCCAAAAGAATGAGATTCATCTCTTAATTGGTTTCTAGCAGCATCACTTCCTAGTAGTGACTTATGCTGATTAACCCAGTTGCTTCTGTCAGCGAGGAAACGTAACACTTTGTGAGTGTGAGAATCCGATACTGCCCTGACTGGACCTTGCGCCTCCCTCAACTCATTTACATCGGCAGATGGAATCAAAGCCAAAGTCCCACATATTGAAGAAATCGAGTGGGCTAAAACTGATTTTGGAACGTAAATTCTTTGATCTTCAGAAATCAATTCCAAAGCTCCACTATGGTCTTGCTGGGCTTCTCTGAGTACCTTCCATGGTGCCTTACCATCTAACCAGTCATTTAGTGTCCTAGCAGGTTCAACACCCAAGCCATCCAAAACCGTTTGACCCTTTGTTGATTTAATCAATCGCTTTAGCATGAAACGTTCAACCGCTTCGGAATCTACGTTCAAAGGAGGAGGATGAGAATGAATGAATTTCCTGATGTGACGAGTTAATTTTTTGCGAAACTCTCTTTCTGTTGTCTCGTTAGAAACTGGTCCAATTATTGCACCCATATCAAATGGTGTTGGCATTTCAATTTCTCCAGATAGCAAAGAAGAGTAACCCGATCGAATGGCTTTTTGTAATTCTGTTGTTTCAAAGTATTCGGCTTTATCTGACATCATTCGAAGAGTGCCTGATTGAATTCTCTTCATTGCAACTTCTGGGTCACAATCTACCCAAATACATAGGTCTGGAACTAAAGCTGCAGAGTTGATTTGTGCTATACGATTTACACCTAACGAGCCTACAATCCCTTGGTAAACTAGGGAGGAATGAACGTTTCTTTCACTGACTACAATCCTACCTTCTTCCAAACGAGGGAGTATCCAACCATGGGAATGATCAACTCGATCTGCGGCAAAAAATCCAGCTTCTTCCTCAGGGGTGTGGATTTTTTGCCTTACTGAATCGATGGCTAATCTACCGAGAGGATGATCGCGACGTGGCTCACCAGTAACCTCTACAGATGTGAAACAAAACTCCCTTTCGAGTACCTCTGCAACCACCTTTGTTGCAAGGCCTTTACCGTAGCCATCACCTCCTTCTATGGTGATAAGATACACATCAAACCTCCAATATGCCGAACTGTTTGCGGCTGAGGTAGGTAAGGCCCATACCTAACAAAATGAATAATGGTCCAATAAACATCAAACCCTGACTCCAAAGTCCGAGGTATGCAAGAAATTGTGTTCGGAAATGATTTCTGCCATTGTACGCCTCAATACCACCTAAGATTCCGAAAATTCCTGCAAATAATGTGAAGGCACCGATTATCGAAGTGATTAGGACTGATTCGGCAAGATAACTCTCTCCACGCATATCCAAATCTTCAATGCCTTCACCCTCGGTTAATGTAATAATAATCTGAGTATGATCTCCTGGAACCAACATAACACGTTGAGTAATGTGACTAGGATATTCAACCACCAACATCGATGAACTTCGTTGTACATCTTGTATTGAAAATCTACCGCTTGAGTCAGTAATGTCCCGACCTATCTCAAGTTCTTCATCGTTGTAGAGAATTATCGTCACCTCATCCATACCTTCTCCACCGGATGAATTGTTTACTAAAGCGGCATAAACTGCTCCATTCACATCTGCTTTACTTCCTGAGTCATCAAGCTGGCCATTGAGTACATCTCCGATATCTGCAGTGATGTGAAGGCTACCTGTCAAAACTCCAAGCATACTTCCAAAGATGATTAACAAAGCACCAGCTATCCTAGTGGCAGGATCTATGGAGAGGTCTTCCAGCCACCATTCAAAGCGAGTTCTTCGAGATTCTTCACCCTCGGCCATGCTGTCCGCCCTCCTACTCATCCTCTGAGACAATAGACGGCTTCTGAGTTTGCCGCTTTGAGATTGACGCGTAAATGACCAATATCATTATTGATAAAACAAGGAAATGAATCAGACCTATCCCCTCGTTATTCTCACAATTCATACAATCAGTTGGAGTTTCACCAGATGGTTCAACCTGGCAACTGGGTGATAAGTCTACAAACTCAATTTTCACCTCATAATAATTTGACCAGTTCTTTCCAGTAATCCAATAATTTCCTGTTTCGGAGTCCCAAGCAATTCCATTCAAGACTCCTGATGAATCAGTCTCGTACTGATCTCGTATGGAACTGAAATCTACCTTCTGGCAAACATGACCATTTGAAGTGTGAATCAGATAAATCGAGTCGTCGAACCATTTGTTGGCGAGAATGTCGCCATTGCTTCCAATACATTCCAATTCATTCCAGCTCTGACTTGGCCCACCACCTAGCAAAACTTCTATTGATTTATTAAATGAAATTGATGAAGAATTGGAATTCTTTAGTTGACCTGTTCCATCGGAAATCCACAACCCTGTTGTTTGAGAATTGCAGATTCCCCATCCCTCTCCTTCATAGGAAAAATTGCCTACTTCCTCAAGTGAATCGATGTCATAAATCAAAGCAATATTTTCCTTCCAAGTAAGTTGAATTATAGTATTATTCAAAATTGTTAAACCCTCGCCGAAAAAAGAATCAGAAAGGTTGTACTGAGCCTCTATTTGGCCACTTTCCATATTCACTATTCTTACGCTAGAATGACCATATAATCCTGTACTTTCGTATAATTTACCGTTGTGAATTTCTAACCCTTGCGTGAAAGCGGATTCGTCATGAGGAACAACATTGATAATTTCAGGTTGTATTTCCACAACTTCCCAAACTTCAGGGGTCTCTGCATTAAAATTTGAAACGGGAAAAATCAACGATGAAAGAATGCATATTACGATTGTAACATAAGGCCTGATGGCAATTAGTGAACAACGAGTGGAGAATCGGCCCTTCGGGCCGGGTACGTCCGAACGATGCTCCATCGATGTTATAGCGGGTTGAAGCGGGGCTTGAACCTGTCCTATTGCTGAGGTGCGTCATGTTGAGTTACTTGAAGCCACATTCAAAGCCAACAACTTCGTTGTTGTTGATATGGTTGATGCTGGGTTCTCTGATGTTACCAATGGTCGGAGCGAGTAGCGAATCCGGTAACGAAGAAATTCCCTCTCAATTCGGTGATCTAAGCGGTTTCACTCCCGAACAGGATGGTCATGCATATATTTTCAATGATGAACAAAATCCAGTTTATTCGGCATTTGGCTATCTAAAAAAGCAGTGGATTGAAAATGGATATCCGAATTTAATCGACCCTTTTGCGGCTTCTTCCCAGAACTCACGGTCTAGCAATGGCACTTGTTCAAATGCATGGCAAGTCGATGACACGGACACCTTTTCCACATCTAGTGGGTTAGTTTCAGCCACAGTAAAGAAAATATCTGCAAGCTCGGCTATTTTTGTAGAGGATGGAGTAGTGATTCCCTCAACAACACTCAATGACATAACATCGACTTGGGAATCGACAATTTACCCAACAGATACTACCTACTTTGGTACCGCTCCTGATGTGGACAATAATTGTCAGATTGAAATCCTAATTTTCCAAATCGATGGCGGAGGTGGCATTGGAGGTTATTTCGACCCCAACGTTGCCAATCAAAGAGAAATTATGTTTGTTGATTCGGGTGATTTAAGTTGGAGAAATACGATTATTGCTCATGAGTTTCAACATCTTCTTCACAACGCAAGAGATCCATTCGAGTACATTTGGTTAGATGAAGGGGCTGCTGATATGGCAGCCTACCTCTGCTTTGGCGTGACCAACACCATCTCAGGGCATGCAAATGAATGGTCGCAAAATGCCAATATGAGTGTTCGTTGGTGGAATCAAAGAATAGCAGATTATGGTGGAAGTTTCATGTTTGTGATGTATTTAGCCGACAAACTTGGAGGAGGTATAGCGATATCTAGACTGGTTGCCGACACTGCTACTGGCGGAGTTGGAGTTGAGAATTTAGCAAGAAACCCTGAACCCGGTTCAACTGCAATTGGAACCACCATGTCGGATATTTTCGCTAATTTCACTGCCGCAGTCAGCCTCGATAGTGCCCAAGGTGCATTTGGATTTTCAAATATCGCAATGACCGCGGGATGTGTTACAGGATTTATTTGCAAAGTACAAATGAGTGGCTATCAAGATCAATGGCAATCGACCTGGGTTAGTCCTTCACAAGAACTTGAGGGATGGGGAATGAGGGCTTACAAGTTTGCGGGAGGAACTGGAGCTCCTCTTAATTTAATGGTTCAACCAACCAATTTTGGAGTCACTGGAACTGTAATGATCAAAGATTCTGCAACCGGAAGCTGGACGATGGATAGATTGAGAATTGATTCTGCAACCGGAGCGGGTACGGCCTTAGTTCACGGATTTGGCAACACATCGAGTGAAGTTTGGGTAATTGTTTGGTATGAGTCTCAAGTTACCGACTGTGATTACAACTTCGCTAGTTGTGGTATTACAACCGGCTCTTATCCAACTACAGATATCGTAGTCCAAGCGGGGCTGATTACAAGTCCAGCAGAAGTAGATATAATCAAAGTTACAACTTTCGATAGAGATGAAAATAATCTAGACGATAGTGTCCAAATCGATTTACAGGTCACCTCAGATGCATTCTTTGAGATTATTGAGGTTACATTTGAGGCCTTTGTCAATAATACATTACGTGATTCAATAACATTCTCGATGACTGCAGGTAATAGTGTCCCGAACCCAGAATCAATTTGGTTTACTCCGCCTGAAAGTGGGGATTGGACTTTTGGAGTGGACATTAGAGATGTAAGTGGAGAGATTACAGATACTGCATTCACTCTTCCAATTGCACTTGGGAATATGGAACCAGTAGCAAGTGGGTCCACATCAACTGGAACTACTCAAACATGGCTACCAGTAAACTTCTTTGGTGGTGGATACGATGTCTGGGGATTTGGTCAGATTAACGGTTCTTATGGACATAATCAAACACCAATGGCCTACAACTGGGATTTAGGAGACAACACCACTTCAAGCCTAAAGAATCCAATTCATTACTACAATGAGACTGGCACCTACAATATTCAACTAAACGTAGTAGACATTGGTGGATTCTATTCTCAAACTCAAACATGGATAGTAAATGTAACAGATACAACAGAGCCAATTCCAGAGATTCAGGTCGACGGAGTCCCGATAAGCGATGAAATTGTAATTTTCACAGACCAAAGGGTACTTTTCTCTGCTAGAGGCACATTAGATAACGTACCCCATGATGAAATTGAGTTCACATGGAATTGGGGAGATGGAAATGACGAATCAGGTGTTGGACTAGTTGAAGCCAGCCATGCTTATGTCGATGGTAGCGCTGAAGGAACAGTTTACACTTTGACTTTGATAATTAATGACGGGACTTTTGTGGTGGAAGAGCAAATATATGTTAGAATCTTGAATCGTATACCTCGACAAATTTTCGATGAGGAGTTACAAACATACACCCTAACTCCTCTCCAAATGCCAGATGTTTTCACAGATGATGACGGAATAATTGTAGAATACCGATGGGATTTTGATACAGGAGTTAATTTCTCCACAGGAGGTATGACGCCCACTTCTGACTTCTCCCAGACTATTTCTGTTGACCAAAATCCAACTGTTGGATGGAATACACCTGGTATGAAAACGATAACTCTTGAAGTTACAGATGACGATGGCAATACATCCTCGACCACAATAATGGTTCGTGTATTGAATCAGAGGCCAGTTGCAGTATTCGATCGCCCTTCTGATGGAACAGTTGAAACTGAATACTTCTTCGAGAGCTTATCCTTCGATCCCGATGGAGATACCTCTCTCCTAGAGACTCGATGGGAGATTTCAAATTTGGAAGAAGAAATTGTCAATTCATCATCGATTTACTATACATTCACAGAACCAGGATTGTACACGGTTTCCTTGACGGTTGTCGATGAACTTGGAGCAGAATCTGCTACCAAATCCTATCAAATTAGAATTGCAAACCCTCTTCCAGTTCCAATGATTGAATTCTCTCAACCCAGTGAGAATGGTAGCGCCTTAATCAATATCCCCACTAATGAGGAAGAAGTTACTTGGTGGGTTCCATTCGTATCTAGTGGAGGGGCGTTTATTGCACCAAACTGTCCATTGAAGTTGGATGGTTCAGGAAGTTTTGATTCTGACCCTATTTTTGCAGGTAAATCATCAACAGATCCAAGCAATTCAGATTGGAATGGTATAACTCGCTGGATTTGGGATTTTGGAGATGCAACACCTCAATTAGAGGGGCCAATAGTTTGGCACTCATGGGATCGTCCTGGAACCTATATTGTGACTTTGACAGTGGTGGATGGATTTGAGACGGGAGACACAAATACAACTTCATTTACAGTCTATGTATCAAGTGCCCCAGAAATTGAATCGACGGATCCAATTGACTCTGATTACGTAACAGAGGGAGATTTAGTAATTTTGAATCACAGCGCATACGACCTAGACCTAGACGCAGGAATCGATGCTTGGTTAGATTCTGATGCTAATTTCGATAGCGATGGAGATGGAATAACAACCAACGACAAAGATATCAGTTTGACAGGAGAGTTGTCAGTTGATTGGGATCTCAACTCAATAATCGATTCTGACCAAGACGGAAATCCAGAAAATGATTTTCTTTGGGCTAATATGACTTGGGACCAAACTGGAGAAGTACGCCTAATATTGCAAGTATGCGACGGTGTTGGAGTTTGTAGTTCTGAGGACTATATCATAAGTGTACTTTCTGCAGATAAGGAAACTCAGCAAAAGTCGTGGGATGAATTAACTTGGATAGATTTCGTTCCAAATAAAGAGAGCGTGGGACTTCTAGCACTTGTTGCCATGGTCCTTGTCCTCGGCTGGTTAGTAATGAGGCAGAAAGATGAAGAGGAGATCGATGCCGAGGAAATGCTTGAGACCTACGATATCCAGGAAGTAGAAGCAGAAGGCGGTCTACCAGGCATGGATCAGCATACTCCTCCTCCACAACCGAAGTATCTTACGGTTGACGAAAGAAGGAACAAAGAGTCTGGATACATCCGCCCAATCAGGACTCGGAGGCGCTGAATTGAAGAATTCCGCTCAGAAAATTTTTGCAGGGGGATTTAGCCTTGGGCTGATTACCCCATTGCTTGCTATACTTCTTTTCTCGGCAAACCCAGTTGTTGCATCCGGAAACGATTGTACTGTATCTCCCGATGTTGGATTTGACTCAACTCTCGCCGAGGTTGTGGAAGTTGATGATGACCCTTGGAATTGGTGGGGCAACCCAAATCCAGAAATAGAACTCGAACCACTTAGTGAGGATTTGTATGTTGAAATTGATCTTAAATCAATGCACTCCCAAGCTTTGCGTCTTGAGTTAATTACAGGTTACTCTTACACATTTTGTGTGGAGTTTCATTTAGACCCAGATAACCCTCCAACAGATGACCCAAGAGGTGATGTATATCTTTTTGATTCCGCAAATTGGTTCAGATACAAGCAAGATTATGACATGGTGAATAGTGAGTTCGAAACCCCTGATGAGGTTATGGATTTCATCCCAGTTGAATGGCGTGATATGATAGTTTTCCTACCATTTAGAGACACCCATGCCTACGAAAATAAACGAGCTACTAGCTTCTCCACTGCACTAGATAATGACAAAAAATCGTTTATCTCCTTTTTTGGAAGTGATGATGATTCGGAATACTTTCTTGCATTAGATAGTTGGAATAATACCAGACCTAATGATGCTGCAGCGGTAGATGGAGATATGATTGTTCAAGTTTGGATAGATGTTGAAGAACGATTCACTCTGCCTAAGTTTACTGCTTACATATTGGTTGGATTACTACCATTAAGTTGTGTAATTGTCCCAATAATCCTTCATTCTAGGTATCACTCAAGCGGAGATGAGGCCATTGAGGAACAGAAAGAGTTAGTTCCTTTACTGGAACAGTAATCAATCGTAATTGAGCATCTCCCAAGCGATAAGTAGGTCAGATGCGTTTATTCTTCCTTGGGATGAAAGATGAGATCCTGTCTCCATGGTGGAATAGACTAGTTCTTGATTCAGTAACGGAGCGTGAATTCTTGTCCAATCTCCTCCTGCACCTATTCCCATGATGGCTGTTTTGTTTCCTGAATCTTTAATCATCCATGCAGCCTCAAAAAGCTTCAATGCAGAATTTTTCCCATTAGTAGTGTAGCATACTTTGATGATATCGCCAGAATCTGACATTTCCTCTATGTCAGAAATAATTTCTGATGCGTTACTGGGCTCATCTTGGAAATGAGTTGAAGAAATGACATTGGTTTTACTACTGGCAATTTTTATTAGTTCAGTTCGAATTTTTGAATCAATATCTGACTCAAGATCAATCCAACTCACTCCACTATCGATAGCGGCCCTCAGGACCGAAATTCTTTCTTCTTCTGTTCCCGGGAAATGACCTCCTTGCCGTTCAGGACGACAAGTTAGAACAACAGGTAAATCGATACCTCCTTTGAAAGCATCTAACGCCTGAGATAAATCAACAGAATCGAACGGTTTTGGGATATATTCTGGTGGCGAATAAGTAGCCCTTCTCTGATTTTTTTCTTCATTTGAGTCGCTATCAGATTGAGGTTCAGAGAATTTTTCTTCGACCCAAAGTTTGTCTAGGCGAACTTCGCAAAGGTCTGCGCCTACAGCAGTAGCCCTGGCTGCATCTGCGAGCATTTCATCCGCTGTGCAGCCGGATAGGGTTACACAGATGGTCGGTCTTCGCATCGATTCGGGGACCGGAGAGGTCTGTTTAACCATATTTGTTAGGCTATACCCCTCCCTTGGAGGGGTGAATCAATTAATTTACCCGTATTTTAGGGAATTTTAGCCCCCTCCCAAGGGAGTATTGATTAACCTCCCCTTGTTAGTAAATTAAGTGGAAGACTGAGGGTTCCATAGGAACCCTCAGACGATTGGGGTCGAAAAAATGGCTGATGAGTATGGCGCAGATAGCATTCAGGTCCTTGAAGGCCTAGAAGCGGTACGAAAAAGGCCTGGAATGTACCTAGGTGATCCTCATGACGGTTCGGCGCTGCACCACTGCATCTGGGAAGTGGTAGACAACTCTGTTGATGAACACCTGGCGGGGCACACGGATTCAATTGAAATAACACTCAACCCGGACAACTCGCTCTCGGTCAGAGATTACGGGAGGGGGATTCCCGTGGGGATCCACGAAGAATTCGGAATCTCTGCAGCTGAAGTGATAATGACCAAATTGCATGCAGGCGGGAAATTTGACAACAGTTCGTACAAAGTTTCTGGGGGTCTGCACGGAGTGGGAGTGTCTGCAGTTAACGCCGTTTCAGAATGGATGGAGATGACGATTCACCGAGATGGAGTGATCTATTTCCAACGGTATGAAGCCGGTGTACCAGTAGAGGCATTGAAGGAGATTGGGAAGTGCGAAGACACAGGGACTTTGATAGCGTTCAAGCCTGATTTATCTATATTTACAGATATTGTCGAGTTTGATTTTGAAGAGGTCGATACCAGAGTGGGGGAAACTGCATTTCTAAATGCGGGACTGAAAATCGCAATAGTTGATCTTAGGAGTTCTGAGGCGCATACTTCAGAACACCTGTACGAAGGTGGGCTTTCCGAATATGTGAGTCAACTCAATGAGAGGAGAGAGGTTTTGCATGAAGAAGTCATCACTATCAAAGGCGAAAAAGAGATTGAGAAGGGTGAGGTCGAAGTCGAGTTAGCACTGCAATGGTCTGATGCTTTCAGCGAATCGATTCGTTGCTATACCAATATCATAAGAAACAAAGACGGGGGGACTCATATGTCTGGTTTACGAACGGCTCTGACCAGTTCTGTTAACTTGTATGCAAAGAAGAAGAAGCTCCTCAAAGGGGATGCTTTGTCGGGTGATGAC
>PANM01000039.1 GCA_002708385.1 Methanobacteriota archaeon
AGCCACCAAGGCACGTTCAACGCATATTCGTCAATTGTTGTTCGAATCCTGTCTTGCTCTTCTTCGGTCAGATGACCTCCGAGTTTACTTCCATCGATTTCTGCCATGCGACAAATCTGACCGGCCGATCGCTGTCCAACTCCGTTAATCGAAGTAAGTCCTTGTCCAATCGGTCGGAGACCATCGATATCAGAGTCTGCAAGCCTCAGGATGTAGGAGAAATCCTCTCCTAGTTCTGCTTCATTCACTTTTGCCATAATACGGTTCCCCCGTGTTCATCGGTTGCCCGATGGCCCTCATAGGGCATCCCGCCGACCTACACACCATATTTGAATGAGACGGCCGCCCCTACGGGGCGTGAAATTTATGATTCGGCTCACTGCTCTTTACAAACCACATACAGAGTATGACTTCCGCTTCCCCTGTCTAGATCTAAGTCTACCATAAATCCACGAGAACCGTCAAATTCCTTCATCGCCTTATCTAAGCGCCTTTGAAGAGTGGGATGTAAATCAGGATCAAGGCTACACCTAAGTGTAACTTTACCTACTCCATTCCTGGCTGATGAGGCTGCGGTTTGTTCAATAGTGTGTAACTCAGGAGGTGTCAATCTATGCTGAACTATTTCTCCACTTGCTATAACAAAAGCATCTATTTCATCATCTCGCATAAGAGGATCAGTGCTAATTAGAAGCGGTCTTCTACCATCGAGTCTAAGCCACGAATGACCTGTGCCTTCGGATAGTGCTTTCTCCAACCAAGCTTCGTGTAAACCAGACTTAACGAGTGCAGAGTCAACAATTGTTAGGTAAGCCCCATATGGTGGCGGAGAACTCAAGGTAACCAATTCAGATTCTGCAGCTTCACCCTCGATTGTAGCCATGATATTTTTCTTTCCCATTCTAACGCATCTTGAGCGTTCTTGAGATGAAAGGGATCCAATCCAAACAGACAACCTGTCAATTCTACCGCCTCCCTGGCTGAGGAATTCCCATGTCCTTGGGATACCTGGAAATGTCGTTTCAATAACGGCATCGACAAGTGACCGTTGGTCTTCGTTTAATCTAGGAGACAAATCTAGCAAAATCGCAGGTCCCCTGGGGCCGGTTTCAAGATGATTTGACCATGCTCTTAGTACTGGACCTATAGCGGGCTCCATTTCATCAACTTCATGACGCTGGGCATCCCTTGGACGAGCGGGGTCAAGGTGTAACATGCCGATTGGTGGATGTGCTCTCGTTCCTGCTTCCCTAAGGCTATTCCAGTAAGCTACGATTGCGTTCTCAGCATCCGTTCCATCTCCTATCAGAACACGGTCCATGGTCCTCTGTAAGTCGGCTTGATCGCCGTTAATTTGCATGTTTGCAGCACATAATAATCCTATATTCGGATCTAATTCTATGGCTAATCCAGGACGCTTGAGGCCATTGGTCAGGGCGATGAGTTGCACCCCACTTCCGGCAGCTGCATCTAGGATTACTCCGGCTGGTAAGTCGGTGGCCTGAATTTGCTCCGCTCTGACTTGCGAAACAGACCAAGGGGTGGACAATCTTCGCATATCTTCAGTCATATGGAATTCCGGTTCTCCCTTGCGGGCGGATTCAGCCTTGGCAAGCTTCGCAGCCCTCTTAACTAGCTCCGATGAGGGGTTCAGAGCGTAGTGGCTTGGCTCCTCGTTCATACACTCCGCTCCCTTTGTTGAACTCAAGTCCTTTTCCTGTCTAATGGTTCTCAAATGGTTGCTCTATCTACCTTCAACTCAAATCGCAACCAAGATTCTTGTAGTTCGTGCCCATCACTGTTTCCGTAGGCAATTGGTGGAGGAAGTAATGTAGTGTGAGTAGTTCCAGTATCAATGCCAGGTATTAGCCCTCTATCTCCATCGATATCTAGGCCGATTGCAGACCATCCAAATCCCTGAATGAAGTTTGAATCATCGCCTGCAGTGACGAGTAAATCGCCTTCGTCAAGAAGCTGATCTGTATCCGCATCCCAAACCTTGTAATGTACCTCTAAAGTATCTCCATCACTTGCGTGCAATTCCCTAGGGCTCGAACCTTCATAGATATGTACATCAAGAAGTACTTCCGCATCTGGAACTCGTAAATGAGAAGCCTGAATTTGGATATCATGCTCAGTTACTGAACTATCCAGTTCTATCTCTACAATAGCAGTTTCATTAACGCCAATTTCGTTTAGGGTCAAATCGGTATCGCCTTCTGAAGCAAAGACTACCTCACCTCCAGTAATTTGTAAAACAATATCAAGCGTCTGGTTGCCCCGATTGTAAATTGCAACACTGGCTTTATCCCCTTCTCCTTGGTGCTCCCAATCACAACGTAATTCACCAGGGTAAAGGAATACATCATCCTGTTCGGACAATACATCTGGCCAATCCCAATCTCCTAATCTAGAATCGCAAGAATCAAACAGTAGGTCAACCTCCCAGTACCAACGATTATTTTCATCCTTCAACAGGTCTTGATCAGTCACCGAGAATGCGTCCTGATTTTCTTTTACAAAGACAAAAACGCTGTATCCTACGACAATAGTAGAACAGATTAACAGGGCGGCAGTAGCCAAAGAAAGCAAAATTGCCGCTCGAGGAATTGCCATTTCATTGATTCCTAATGGCACAGTAGGATGCTCCACCTCATCGGGAGTGTCAGAGATCCAACTGCGGGACACGATAATCCACCGAACCCCGTCAGTCATCAAGTTTGGTACGAATCAATTCAAATAAATCCAAATTTGAAATCAAATATGCTAAGGCCAGAAGTTACTCAATAGATACCGATCTTTCCAAATTTGGCGTACTTAGGTCAATACCATATTGTTCTTGTAGATTGTAGGCTGATAAGTTGATTTCATCTCTAATTTTTAGCAAATGTCGAGGTGATGAAACATGATATGTCAGCCTCCACCTTACAGCATTATTTCCATTTTCCTTAAGTGAAATAATGGGTTGTAGAGTATCGTCTAATCCAGTCGAATTATTCTTTGCATCTTTGTATGCATGGTTTAGAAAATCCTCCACAACCTGAGATTCGATACCATATCCTATGTTGAAATCAACAAATTCTCTATGTGGCCCACCTGGATTATCCTTGTAGAAATCAGTTCGATGGTTCAGCATAGCATTGTTTGGAATTTCAATATCATGCCCTTGTGCTAAATCACGAACTCTGGTTTGGAGTCCACCAATTTCCATAATAATTCCTAGTACATTCAAGTCTGGAATGGAAATCACATCTCCTCTTTTTGCGCTATTTCCAGAAATAATTAGGATTCCACTCAGGAAATCGTTGAGCCAGTAATCTTTTGTTGTGAAAATTAGCAAGGCCAAGAA
Organism: Methanobacteriota archaeon; assembly: GCA_002708385.1. Taxonomy (GTDB): domain Archaea; phylum Thermoplasmatota; class Poseidoniia; order Poseidoniales; family Thalassarchaeaceae; genus MGIIb-O1. Next base: position 3,350 of record PANM01000039.1, read on the forward strand.
TCCAACCGCTCCGGTGGTTTCTAAGATTCCTGTTATTCCCCAGATGTTGATTAATGTGATTCCCGAAGTAATCAAAATAATTGTCAAAACAATAAGTTCCAGTGTTCTGGAGGTAGCGGTTTCAACAGTTCTTGCAGACCCCATCACAGTAATCTCCTCACCATATCTTGTCAGAATGAGGCCATCGGCGATGTTGTAGAAAACATAGGCGATTAACAAACAAAGGGAAGATTCGCTAATCTGTTCGTCGAGGTAAGAATTCTCGACTACAATAATCGAAAGAATGAATGATAAGAAAACCACTAGATTGAATGAATGTAATATCCTCAATCTCATTTTTGTTTTTGTTTTATCATCTTCTCCATGAAGGCGAGCAATCTGGTTGGAGAATACAAAAACTAGTGCATTTATTGTAAAAGTAAAATATTCTATGCTACTCATATCTTGGATGCGCTCGATTAGAATATCGGCAAACTGAGTCATATATCCAGCATGCTATGGCAGGTGATTAAGTTAATTCCGTTACAATGTAGAGATTTTTCAGTCCTTGAGCAATGATTCTTCATTTCTTTGACCTAACCATGTAACAAGAGCTAGCTCTGCTCCAACTACCGTTAGTAGTAGGAATATGCCTATTGGATCAATAGTAGAAGCTGCTCCCAACATTAGCAATGAACCACCTATTCCAATGATGAGGTCGCCGAACCCCCAAATTCGTAAAATGCGCCTTAGATGCAAAATTCCAACAACCCACAAGGTTGTAGAAATTGCAAATAATGCGATGGGGTATAATATCCACTCATTTACCATCAATAAACCAGCAAACATCAGAATGTGACAATCAATTGCAGCCATCATTGTCCAATGACCATTACGCATCGGTACCGATGCTGCAACTAAAGCAAGCATTAGGACTCCACCGGACAAAATAATCCAGTCGAGATATTCGATAATTTGAGGAACAAATGTGCCCATTGAAAATAATGCTAATGGTAGGCAAATAATCGCCAACCCAACCGCTTCTACTTGTCTGTGTTTTCTTCCGGAATAGATAGCATTAGCTACGGCTAGAAGTCCTGCTGGGCCACATGACATAGTCACATAGGCCAACGCTCGAAGACCTCTTCCTGAACTTCCTAAATGACTCTCTCGTCCAACAATTGTTCTTCGGGAGTCAATCAATACGTCAATGGCAATTGTAATTATCAAAAGAGATTCAATCAATAACCACGGAAGTTGCCATTGAATTAGGTCTCCATCAAATGGATTAACCGAGAAGGGAAACGGCAATGATTCGACCAACAGAGCACCTACAACTCTGCCGAAGACTAGTGGTAATACAAACCAATCAAGAGCTATTGGAATTCTATCTAGTAAGTTGTCCTTTTGATATATTGAAATAATGACAAACTGTAAAATTAGTATTGTAACAACAGCCAGGTCGAGTAATTCTACGTTACTTGCTCCTGGTCCAAGATGGCCGGAGATTAGCGCCAAGATTAGTCCAATAATAGCGTAGGCTATTGGCATCTCAATTCCCATTACAGTAGGCAATTCGAGGTCGAGTTGTTTAGTTCGTAATCTTGCGATAGCAATCAAAATAGTGGAGAAAACTCCAGCAGCGAGTAATAGTAATGGATCAGAAGAGAAGATAAGTCCCAAGACAATTACAGATCCTAGAACTAAGAATAGAACCAACATAACAATTGTAGGTCTGTGAGATATGTCTGTGGTATACAATTCCGATTCATCATCAGTTGCAGAAAGGTCTCTTCTCTTCTTTCGCTTTTGTTGTAATTCAATCCTTTTTGGGTCATAAGAATCTAGCTGCCCCGTTCCTAGGCTTAATTTTTCAACCTCATCTTGGCCAGCCATCGCCAAACGTCGATCTCTCTCAGCTATAGTCTTCAATTCGGCTCTAATTTCTCCTCTAGCAACAAGCCAGAGTGTGCTTAATGCGAATAATCCAATGCCTGCCATAGTCGAGGTTTGATTTTCCAATTGAATTGAAAGTCCAATTGTTATTGCCAGCAACCACAGTGCTGAAGCTGCAGGTTTGAGCAACTTTTCCATTTTCTCCGCACGTGGTAAATAGAAACCCATGACTATACCAGTACAGACAACAGAAGTCATTGAGAGGTCGAAATCAGGAATCGAATCGTTCGATTCGAGAATACGACTAGGATCTTTAGTTGAAATTGCCATAATTAATGGAAGTGACATTAGAGCCATTCCGTTAGTGAAAACTGGCTCTTCTTCAGGATCACCTTGATAGAGGACAGATGCTGTAGCAACCAGCATTAGAATAATCCATATTTCATCTAAACCATGTCTCCAACCTAAAACGGCTGAACTGATCGCAATAATAGCCAACAGGGCAATTGGCGCGCCCAATCTTTTTCCTGCGAATTCTGCGCCGAGATGTGCCAATGAGAGAACTGACATTATAGCAATGAGAGTAATTGCAGTAAATTCTCCAGCATGAGCCATCACCACGATTGTAATCATGGGTAGCCATAATCCAATTGCCCATAATTGCAGAGCGCCGGAGTCTCTAATTGAAGCGGAAACTTCGGTAATTCCAAGGAAACCAGCAGCCAGATTTACACCTGTTTGCCCTAATTGTAAATTTACTACCAACATCAATACTACTGAGATAATGAGATAAATTGCAAAAGGCGTATACGCCAAGTCAATGATGTTTCCAGGATCATCCCACCCGTTGGTAATCATAACGGTACGGAATGATTCAACAATAAACTCCTGCACCAGAATCCAGGTCCATGGTAGTAATACTGTGGCTCCTGCTAACGAGGGTGCTTGCCTCATAATTGCGAGAGTTCCAGTGCCAATGTGTAGAACAGTCAATAGCGCTAATAGAGCAATTCCTCCATCACCTCCGTTTACTTTGGATTGTGCCGGAATTAGAATCACCAATAACACCAACACTCCCACCGAACCAACCCATAACACACGGTCAGTAACTCGATTCTGATCACGTAAGATAACAAATCCAGTAAGACTTGCTGCAAAAATCGTGAATGTTTCATAACGATCGAAAATGGATATTGATTCTGTGAATTCACCAAATACCAGCATTAGTGAAAATAGTCCAGCCCCAATAAGAAGAGGAATTGCAACCCGCAATCTTTCCACGCCTCTAACCACTAGGTATGAGCCGCCGAATGCTCCCGCAAGGAAAGTAACCATTCCCAAAGCATAGCCAGAGTCTTCTCTACTCGAGGCTACGGCCATTAATGCTCCAATCATACCAAGTGAAATCGAAACTCCCCAAAGTCCAGGTTCCCCTAGTCCAGTAGCTTTGAAACCCTTGGAAAACCAATTTTCTTCTCGAGCGAAGCGAGCAGCCATGCTCGCATTTATTCCAGATACTACCATCAATAAAATAAATAAAATTAGAGGTGTATCTAGTGGTTCTATAATCAAGGAACCAGCTGTAAATCCGTTTGTAATTGCATGCATTCCAATCCATAAATTAGAGGCAGCAACACCGAGAGCAGCTAGATTTCCAGATTGTCGATGCAAGGCTAGACCATGAAGCAGTATTGTAGAGATTAGAATCATTATTGCGACTCCAATTTCTCCACCAATTGATCCGGCAGTAGAGCCTATTGCGAGTAGAACAAGTGTGGCTTGAGCAGCAATTGCGTCATGGTCATGGCGATATGCAACAAATACATTCAGTCCCACAAGAATCAACAATAGTATCGCCAATGTTTCGACAGAAATGGGGAGAACACCGCCTAATTCCCAACGGTTTAATTCAATTGCAAGACCGTAGAGAACTTTCATCGAGATAATAACCCAAGAAACTCCTAGAAGATGCAGATTATTGTCTGAAACCCATCTTTCACCTAATGCAAATCCAGCTATTGCTAGGATCAGAAGTAGCACAAGTGAAACAATAGGTGGGAATGCAGTGCCTGCAACAACGCTAAGTAAACTGAAGACAAAAATCATTGACACCATTAGTGACCAATTTACTCGCCTCTCTCCTTGTTTTGCCATAGAAGTGACAATATCATCTTCTGGAGCGATTTTTACAGTTCCATCTTGTGATACCGCTCCCGCTTCTTTTCCAGTGTTTTTTTTGAATGGGTCAAAAACATCTCCCAAGGCTTCATCTTTTTCAGAATTTTCAGAATATGTTTCGGATTGATTTTCGGTCTTGACTTTATCATCTAAATCGAGACCCTCAATGTCTATGTTTGCACCGATTTTGAATCGACGTTCGCGAATCACGCTGTCGTCCTTCTCCTCGCTCACATTGTTGTGTGGAACGGTCTTCTGCGATAATCACATCCCCGTCAAGGCCACTTGGATTGTAAATCCCTCCAGAATTTCTCTTTTCGGTTCTCCGCAATTATTGAAAGGTGAACAACAGAGCCGAGCCTCATGGAGAGCACCTCGCGCTCATCCACAACCGCCACCCCAGCAATCCCCCTGTCTACCCATGGATTGAATCCGAAAGGCTCGGTTCATTGGAATCTTGACTCTGATGAATTACACAAAAGAGCTGTTGAAAATGGCGAAGCGGAAATGACAGCTCATGGAGTTCTATTGGCAACTACGGGCGAACGCACCGGGCGTTCTCCGAATGATCGATTTATAGTAGATGAACCCGGTTATGCAGACCATGTATGGTGGGGAAAAGTGAACCGCCCAACAAGCCGATGGGTGTTTGAGAATCTTCTGCAAAAAGTCCAATCGCGTCTTGATTCATCTGATCGACTGTACGTTAAAGATGCGCATTGTGGCGCTGATACAAATTATGCCATGCCTGTAAGACTGGTTACTGAGAAGGCTTGGCATGCGGCATTTTTCCACAATATGTTTGTTAGAAGTAACTCCAATGAACTGAATGATCATGTGCCTGAATATACCATTCTTCACGCTCCAGATTTACTAGCTGATCCTGAAGAAGATGGTGTTAACTCAGGAGTGTTCGTTATCTTAGCACTTGATCGAGGTTTGGTAATTATCGGTGGCACTCATTACGCCGGAGAAATAAAAAAAGCAATTTTCACAATAATGAATCATATTCTTCCTGAAAGAGGGATTATGCCAATGCATTGTTCTGCGAATACAGACGGAGAGGAATCAGCATTATTCTTTGGATTATCAGGAACTGGAAAGACAACACTTTCTGCAGACCCCCACAGAGCGTTAGTAGGTGACGATGAGCACGGTTGGTCAGATGATGGAGTATTCAATTTTGAAGGAGGGTGCTATGCCAAATTAATCGGCTTGTCCAAGGAAGACGAACCAGAAATCTATGCAACAACTAGAATGCCAGGGACCATTTTGGAGAATGTAATCCTTGATTCAAATGGAGTTCCAGATTTTGATGATGGAGCCCTTACTCAGAATACTCGTGCTTCTTACCCAATTGAAGCAATCGAAAATAGAACTGAAGATTCCACTGCAGGTCATCCAAAGAATGTGGTTTTCTTGACTTGTGATGCTTTTGGAGTTCTTCCACCACTTTCTCGACTTACTCCCGCACAAGCCGCTTATCACTTCATGTCTGGCTACACCGCGAAAGTTGCTGGAACCGAAATTGGAGTCACTGAACCTCAAGCAACCTTCTCAACTTGTTTTGGTGCACCGTTTATGCCGCGTCACCCGAGTGTTTACGCAGACTTGCTTTCTAAGAAAATTAGCCAACAAAATGCCAACTGCTGGTTGATTAATACTGGTTGGGTTGCAGGCGGATATGGCGAATCTAATCGAATCAAAATCCGTTGGACTAGAGCACTTCTAAATTCAGCATTGCGGGGAGATTTAGAAGATGTTGTATTTGTCGAAGATAAGCGCTTTGGCTTTGCAGTACCAGTCGAATGTGAGGGCGTACCAAGTGAAATTCTGCAACCCAGAGAAACCTGGTCAGACAAACAAAGATATGACAATGTCGCTAATCTACTCGCCCAAATGTTCACCGAAAACTTTCAACAATACGAAGAAGGTTGTAGTGAGGAAGTACTTGCATCCGCTCCTAAGGTCCTACTTTGATTCTATTATCTACTAAGTGAATCATTATTCGAGAACATAAAATACAAGAGAATTTCTTTACCGTCATGCGTAAACTGTCTGCCCTACTGTCTGTGAGCATTCTACTGCTGATGTCGATGTCATCAGTAATTCAGGATAGAGATGAATTATCGTCTTTAGAGGTTAAATCAAATACCGAAAATCTTGCATCAGGTCACTTTCATCTTGTAGATGATAGTGTATTTTCCGAATCAGTCAATGCTATGGATTATGACGAATCTGGAAATTTGTTTTACGCTGGCACTCTTTGTGGTCGCTCAAGCACGGAATTAAGTAACGCTGTAGAATGTGAATTTACTTCGGATACAGGTTCACAATCTACACTTAGTTTCGCACCCGCATATGTTGCCTCTATGGATAATGCAGGAAACAGGGTGGAAGCCCATCTTTTCCATAGTGGGTATGGAGATCGAATTGATGATCTAATTGTACTAGAAAATGGCGATATCTTAGTCGCAGGAGGGTTCTGTTGGCTTTCTAACGAATGCTATCTTCAGGGAGATAATCTGCTCTTAGAAGCACCTGGAAGAAATATGGATGCGTTCGTATTGAGAATGACATCATCTGGACAGGTAATATGGTCTCGTGCTTTCTGGTCTGCTGGAAATGATGTAATCCACAGTCTAGATGAGGGTCCGAACGGCGAAATTTATTTTCAGGGAACATTCTGTGCTGATACAGGATCAGATTGTAGGCTGAATTCTGTTCGAGGAATCCAAGGCCCATTGACAAAAGGAGATGCAGATATTTTCTTTGGAAAGTTAGATTCTGATGGATCTTTACAATGGGTAAAAAATCTTGGTAGCTCTACAAATGATCATGATTTAGGAGGAGGATACTGGTCACTTCAACAGATGGGAATAGTCGCCACTTCTGATGGAGGAGTGATAGTTACTGGTTCAGTTTGTCACGACAGCAGCTGGCTTGACACATGTTCATTTAGACTATCTCCGGATGATGAAATTACAGGACAAGATGGCTTTGTAGCAAAATACTCTGCAAATGGAACTTATCAATGGTATGAATTAGTTGGGGGGTCTGCAGTTGATTTTTTACAAGTTACGGTACCAATCGATGAGAGCAGAATACTAGTTGGAGGCAACCATTACTCTGCTAATTTTTCGGTTACTGGGTTTAATGTAAGTAATTCAGGTAGTTCGGATGCATGGTGGGCGATTTTCAATTATGAAAATAAGGAATGGGAAGGCCTATGGGATTCAGACGAAACTGGAGATGCATACATTCACTCAGCCTCCGTCGGTTCAGATGGACAAATTGTTGTTGCAGGATCTGGGTGCTGGCAAACTACACCTTGTACAATCGAGGTTGCTGGGAAATCACACAATGGTAGAACTTACGGAATTGGATGGGCTTTGAAGGTTGATGAAACTGGTATTAGTGAATGGATGAAAGGCGTATATTCAACTACAAGGTCGGCTTCTCCGGTAACTCAAGTTATACACAATGAATTTGGTGATATTGCCATGTCAATCCCCAATTGTTACAGTGACGATAATGATGCTGATTGCAATTTCATTATGGGAGAGCAAACTTTCAATTCTGTCAACAATGGCACATTAGTTCGCGTAATTATTTCAGATTATGATAGAGATGGTCTACCAAATCAATTAGATGATTGTCCTATGGGTGATGAAGGCTGGACAAGTGATTCTACCACCGATTATGATGCAGATGGATGTAATGACTTAACCGAAGACCTAGATGATGACAACGATGGTTGGTTGGATTCGGAGGAAATAGAATGCTCTCATTCTCCAACCGATGCATCTTCAATGCCAACAGATAGCGACGGAGATGGAGTCTGTGATAATAATGACAATGATGACGATGGTGATGGTTATTTGGACGTCGAAGATGCTTTCCCATACAATGCAGAGGAGTGGTCGGACAATGATATGGATGGAATCGGAGATAATTTGGATATGGACGATGATAACGATGATTGGGAAGATTATCAGGATGATTTCTCGAAAGATGCCTGTGCCTATCTCGACTCAGACGGCGATGGTCGCCCTGATGCTTTCGTTATTCCCAATTGCCCAACCAGTCTAGAAGAAGATTCAGATGATGATGGAGATGGGGTTGATGATACTGTAGATGCTTGGCCTTTAGACCCAGCAATGGGGTTGGATTCAGACGGAGATGGTCTTCCGAATGAACACAAATCAGGATTAACTGGATCTATTGAAGAGGATACAGATGATGACAATGATGGATATCCTGATTCTGAGGATGATTTCCCCCTAGATTCGAATCATTGGCTAGACACAGACAGTGATGGAGTTGATGATAAAATAGACACAGACAAAGATGGGGATGGTTGGAGTAATTTGGACGAGGAGGATTGTGGAACCGATTCTTTGGATGCTGAAGATTGGCCTACTGATTCCGATAATGATGGTGTATGTGATGTAATGGATAAGCAAGGGCTTTCAGAAATTTTTTCAGGAGGGGTAGGGGTTGCATTTGCACTCTCAACAATCTTAATTTTAGCAGCAATAGCTTACACTCGAAAAGAATCTATACTTGGGGGCTCAATTTCTGAAATCCCACCTCCTCCATCACTTGATGAGGTAATGGAAGTAGAAGTAGAGGAAGATTCAGATTAGAACGGCAAACCATTTCGGTTAAATCTGAAATTGATTTGATTCAATCGTGCGCATCAACCCAGTTGTGATATTGGCAGTGTTCTTTCTGTCCTCTGCGACTGTTGGATGCCTCTCCAGTTCCGATGAAAATAGCGGTATTGAATTGATGGTAAATTATGAATTTACAAATGGTACGATTCATGAAACATACGTTGATGGAAATTCACAATCTAAATCTAACGTAATCCTGGATTTCGATTTTTCAACAACAAGCTCCGAGCATGAGTTAGTTAGTTTTGGAATTAATCCTAATGATGGCCGAAGCCCAATTTTAGTAGCCGCAGAAACATCACAAACGGTCTCGGTCGAATTCTCTGAGCATGGAATCTACCATCTAAATGCATTTGCAGTCGACGAGATAGAATCAATAGAGAACCTGACGATTATAATAAGAATCGAACACAATATTGAATGGAATGAAGATACAACGAATGAGCCAACTTCATTTGAAATTGACTCTATACCCAAGAATGGGGGGCCATATCCTTCGATGATCATCATCGACTCAGATGTGGAAAATCCAGAACTAATCGAGAATGTGGGAGGCGGCAGAGAGGTAGAAATCACTTGGCGTCTTTTCGATGAAGCAGAGGATGCCTGCTTAATTCGTCCAACAACTGTTGACGAAGGTGAAATCGCAAATTGGAAGGTGCATCACAGAATTACAAACGAAATTCACGACCTAAGAATTAGTTATGATAGTGGCCAAGATTACATAGACATCGATCAATCGATATCAATTCTATATCAGGAAGTTGAATCTCCACCAAATCCTTGAGGTAAAGACCCGTGTGGCCAAACACAATGTCTTCTGAACTGCACGTGGTAACCGGAGCTTTCGGTTATAGTGGCAGATGGATAGCAAAGCAACTCCTGTCTGAAGGAAAACAGGTTCGTACCCTTACCAATGCTGCCGCCAG
>PANM01000040.1 GCA_002708385.1 Methanobacteriota archaeon
ATACTTCTACCTGTAACTAATCCACGTTCTACAGAATGACGGTAAAGCGAAGCCGCTTGCTGTTCAATCTGAGGCGGCAAGTCTCCACGATCACGGATGAACTGCATTGCGGTTGTTAGGTTGCGCGCACGCGAGTCTCTTGTCTTACTTCTCTGGTCGATGCGTTGACGCCTACGCCAGTCTCGAGCCGACTTACCAGTCATTCCATGGCGCTTTGCAGCACCCGAAGTCAAGTCGATACGACTAATTTCGGTTGAGAGGCCCTTGTCTGATAGGGTAAGTGTCGTAGGTGCACCTACTCTGCTTCTATCATTTCCATCTGAGTGATTTACCCATTCAGCTCCAGGGTCTATCATATTCTGTGCGGCTACAAAACCACATACTGCACAACTGGTTTCACCGCGTACGTCATCAGTGTCCCACTCATCACTACCACAAACTTCGCAAGCACCTGATATACTCTCTGTATTTCTAGCCTGAGAAGGCCTGACTCCTGTGACAAATTGTTTGTTTCTTTTCGTGTTCTTCATTGCACTCCCTTTCCTTGTTTGTCGACTACCAGTGTCCTGTTCTTTCATGTTAACTCTTGGTTGTATAGTATTGCTTGCTATATATAAAACTTTGTCCTATTTGTTTTGTCGAAATAAATTGTAGAAGGCGGATTTATCTGACACTGTGCAATAGAGAGATTATTGCACCTGTGGCTTCCGCCAAGGGTTGTGTCCGATAGTCCACCTGTCAGAACCGCCTTGTTTGATTGCCATCTAGAGTCATCAGCAAAAATGGTTGATTTCCATGGCTTTGAGTTACCTATCTGGTATTCATCGATACAAGAGGAACATATTGCATGCCGTTCTGCAGCTGGAATGTTCGATGTTTCACACATGGGTTTCTTCTCCTTCGAAGGTGATAATGTTAGAGAATGGCTCGAGAGTATTTCAACTCAGAAGATTTCTTCTTTCGTAAATGGTAGATGTGGTTATACTCATTTCCTAGACTTCGATGGACAAATAATTGACGACATGATTTTTGCAGTTAAATCCGAAACCTGTGTACTTGGTGTTCCCAACGCATCCATGGTTCCGACTATGTCGAAATGGTTAACCGAGTTATTACCAAAGGATGGTTCTATTACCATCGAAGATCTCTCTGGAGATACCAGCATAATTGCACTACAAGGTCCTAATTCGGGAGACATTCTCTCAGCAGCTTTGGGCGATTCTAACAGAATTTCCCGATTCAAATGTCAAGAAATTCTCCCCAATGATGCTGGAATCACGGGTTGGATACAGGGAACCGGGTACACAGGTGAAAGTGGAGCAGAGATTTTCGTAAATAATGGACAAGTAGCGATACTTTGGAATCTTCTATTGGAAAAAGGAGAAGACCATGGCTTGGTGCCAGTTGGTCTTGGTGCTAGGGATACTTTACGCTTGGAAAAAGGATATTTGCTATCAGGTCAAGATTTCCTATGGCCTGGCCTTGGATTAAATCCTGATGATTCACTACCCGCCAAATTTCTAGCTCGAAATACTGCCGAAACCGCAGTACCTTTCGGGTTAGATTTAGATCATGAATTTATAGGTCGAGATTCGGTCATTTCTTCTATGGAATCAAACATAAGGTGGCATGGTCTGAGGTGCCTAGATCGTGGCCCAGCACCTCGTTTGGGCCATGCAGTAAAACATTCAGATAATGACGAGTCAGAAATTTTAGGCTATGTTACCAGTGGTTGTCCATCGCCTTCTCTAAATCGCGCTGGTATTGCCATGGCCTATCTTGAGAATGTTGAAGTTGGTTTCGAGGTTTGGATTCAAACCAGTCCCAGAAGGCGCGTCAGAGCTGAAGTTGTTTCACCGCCATTTGTCTGAAATTTGAATTTATTATGTTTGATAATTCAGAGATGCGCCGGCGTAATACTCTTGACCAAGGATACTGACCAAACATTGAGTTGGGCAGATGAGTGCGAGATTTGAAGCGGTCGCATTGAAGAAATTACAAGAGATAATACAGGAAAAAGGGATTAGTGCCGAGGCGATATTTTCAAAATTCGATATCAACAACGATGGCAGTTTGGACCCTCAAGAGTTCAGCCTAGCCATAGCTTCAATCACAGGGCAAAATGCCCCAGATGCAATAATTAGAGCAGTTTTCTCGGCTCTTGACAATGATGGTGATAATACACTTGATCTGGCTGAAATTCTAACCTTAGCAGGTGGCGGACAGGCTGGTGCCGTCACTGTGGAAACCAACGAAATCACCATCCAAGGGCATACTATTCCAGAATATAATGGCGGTTATCTACGTGGAGATGATATCAATGGCAATCCCAGTTTTTCAAAACCATCAGGACATACTCTCTATTTCTACAATATGTCAGCAGGAGGCGCTAAGTCTTGGAGCTTGCACAAAAGGCGAACTGATGGTAGTAAGGACCTCTATGATGGCGGTTGGACAAGGCCACCTTCTTCAGGAGGTGTTCCCCTAGGTACTCGAAGGTGGGTAGGTGTTGGTATGCTCACAATAACAGCTGTTGGGGACCGTACGACTCCTAATGCAAAGGAAGCAGAAAATGAAGAAACCACCGATATCAGAATAGAGTTACAAAAAGGAACATACAAGTCAAACGAATTGATATCGGTTAATTTTACAGGACCTTTGCTAGGTGCTGATTCTTGGATGGGGATTGTTCCCGCAGATACTGAGCACGGTGATTCAACAGCGAATAGATACAATCGAGTTTCGTACTTAGATATGGAAGGGCAATCTATCGGAACTCATAGTTTTGAAAATCCAGGTGAAGGTAACTGGACTATCAGAATGAACAATGATGATGGCGAAGAAATAGCCTATGTTGAATTCAAGGTAGAAGCAGTGGTAGAGGAAATTGTTCCAGTAATATTGGAAACTAATACATCAGAGAAACAAGCTACTTCTCCTTCAAGCGATGGGTTGAATTCAGTCGACAAAATGATGTCAGATATGGGTCCGGAATTTGTTAATGATTTAGAAAACATACTTTCTAATCCGAATCAGAGCATTGATGAAGCAAGGGCTGCTGCAGACGAAATCGCGGAACAAAAAATTAGTGAATTACCCTTCCTTTTCCAATCTCCGGCTAGAAGAATGTGGTCTAAAAACGCAGATTCGATTCTTGCAAACATCGTGGAAAACCTACCTCCTGCAGAAGATTTAGCCAAAGCTGCTGCAGTAGCTAGTGCTGTTGGAGTTGGGGCAGCAGCAGTAGCCACACAAGCAGGATTAGAAGGTCAAACTCCACAAGATGCAGTTGTAGATGCAGTAGTAAACACAGTAATCGATCAGGCCGCTGGTGTGATGATGGACAGCGTAGTTCCAATAGAGGAAGTTTCAGTCACCGATACTGAAACTCAAGTCGAGCAGGAATCTATATCCGTCCCCGAACCCGCAGCGGTCACTGAACCAGATGCTGAAACAATCGGGCTAGATTTGGTTTCAGTAGCCTCAGCATTAAGTGAATCGAGATTTCTAAACGACCAGGTTGAAATTGTTGAATCAACCAAAGGGCTGACCACTATTGCATCGGTTAGAGTCGAAAAAATCGAGAGGACATTTTCGATTGGTATAGAGGATGAATATCGTGGTGGTCAGACAATTATTGGTAGTGTCGAAGGAGTTGGTGATGTCGAAATACATCTCAAGCCAAGTATGGATCTGTCCGATATAGGAATTAATCAATCGTCTAATTTGACACTTTCATTGCACAAGTGGAATGGAATCCGAAAAAGGCTAGAATTGTACGCTCAGTGACCTGCGAATTCAAATGCTTCCTGGACCATTTCCTCGAGGCTAATCTGAGGTGTAAAGCCGAATCTCATCTCAAGGTCACGAGCGTCCACTATACCAAACACTTCTTGTGAATCATCTTGGCCAAATTCTGATTCACAACCAGTCTTTTTATTGTAAATCGCTGCTAGGTCACTCATGGTAATCGCCTTACCCGATCCAACTGCTATGCTTTCTCTAGTAGGGGGAGGGCTTTCTAAAACTGCTCCAATTATAGAAACCAAATCGTGAACGTGAACGAAGTCTTTGACGTCAGAACCATCTCCTGGAATGTTTACCCAACCCATCATGCACTCCATTGCCCATTGATGTAGTAATCCATTTGCTTCTGAACCGTCTAAGTGAACTCCTTGAACGTTTGAGGCCCGAATTATGCTTACTGGTCTCTCCGCTTGGGCTCTCTCAAGTGCCATTTCTTCCATCCATAGCTGACCCTCTGCCGCAGTGTCTCTTGGGGCTAAGGTTGAATCATACCCGTAGTATGGACCATCAGGTTCCCATTGGGGATGGACTCTTAGGGTTCCAACAATTATCAAATGTAATTCTCCGTGCCTATCTACTGCGTCCAAAATAGGCCTTGACTGTTCTCGCATTCGGAGTAATGTTTCCCTGTCATTTCTGCCAAATGTGGAATCTGATGGCTTAGAGTTGATGTGGATGATTGCATTGCATGAGGTTAGCAGTACATCAAGGATCATTGGGTCTTCCATAGCCTCGGCGGGGATTTCAACAGCAGCGTCTCCTAGCATATCCATTATGTATGGAGCAACAAAGTGATCTGGGGCGCTGACTGCTACCTTCACTGTACCACTGATATCCGTCCTTGTCTTTTGACCTATGAGTGTGTCGGTATTCAGTGTTTGAATTCTACAACGAACTATTGAAGCACCACCAGCAATTCAGCACAACTGCCCCAGGGCAAGAGGTGTGCGTTCATGGACCAGTTACCAAATCTTGGAAGAGAGCAAGAAATGCTTCAATCAATGGGTTTGAAATCGATGGATGACTTGTTTTCAGATGTACCCGAAGAGGTCCGTAGAACAGATCCACTTCCTCTTCGGGGTCCTCAATCCGAAGAAGAAATATTGGCTGACGCCCAACATCTATTGGGGGTTAATATCGACTTAGATTCAAGACCATCTTTCCTATCTGCCGGGTTATCTAGAAATTTTGTTCCAACTATGGTTCCTATGTTAGCAACACGTGGTGAATTTCTTACTTCATACACTCCCTATCAGCCTGAGGTTAGCCAAGGAATGTTGCAAGCAATGTGGGAATTCCAAACTATGGTCTCAGAGCTGGTAGGCTTACCCGTATCAAACGTCTCAATGTACGATGCTAGTACAGCCGCTGCGGAGGCAATTACCTGTGCTGTTCGAGTAAAAGGGCGTAAGGCTACACAAAAAGGAGTTGTATACGTCTCTCAATTTGTTCCTCCACATCGAATGTCTGTGATAGAGAATTATACTCAAGGTGTAGGTATTGAATTACGTACACTGGAGCATGGTATGGATGGTAGAGTAAATCTCGAGGCTGCAAATGAAGCACAAGGTGCTTGTGCGGTCTATGTCGAGCAACCAAATGCATTCGGAGAACTAGATGAGGGAATTTCTCAATTGAAGGAGATAATCGGCGAAAATACCGCTTTGATTGTCGGGGTTGATGCTGTATCCTTGGGAATTGTCGAAGCACCAGGTAATTATGGCGCCGATATAGTTGTGGGAGAAGGCCAGCCATTTGGCATAGGTCCAACAGCAGGAGGGCCAATTTACGGCTTGTTTGCCTGCAAGAAAGATTTCCTGCGATTAATGCCTGGAAGAATTGTCGGCAAAACTCTTGATGAAGATGGAAAAGATGCTTTCACTCTGACTCTATCGACTAGAGAGCAACATATACGGCGCCATAGAGCAACATCAAACATTTGCTCCAATGAAACACTCATTGCGCTAATGGGGGCTATGCATATGGCATTACTAGGCCCAGAAGGTTTGCAGAAACTAGCACTGAGAGTTGCGGCTACAACCGAGGTGACAAAGCAAGCGGTTACTGGAATACCAGGAATAGAATTAATCGATCCTGATACACCAAATTTCAGAGAATTTGCTGTCAAATTGCCCGGCAACGCAGTAGATGCCGTCACGTACATGGATTCCGTCGGAGTTCTAGGTGGATTTCCTATGGGAGAATGGTGGGAGTCAATGTCTTCCTGTTTATTGATAGGATGTGATGAGAGGACAACTAAATCGGATATTGACGCCTTAGTGTCATCTCTTTCAGAATGGGTTGAGGGGGTGACTGCTTGAGCGATATTTTCCAGTTCAACGGTGCTGAAGGTTCTGGTTGGTCGCAACCAGAACCAATCATTGATGATTCCTTGAATACAGTTCCAGTATCGCTCAGAAGGTCGAATCTTCCGCGTTGGCCACGAGCCAGTGAGCCAGAATTAGTCAGACACTACACCCTATTGTCCCAACGTAATTTTGGCATTGACACCGGATTCTATCCTCTTGGTTCATGCACAATGAAACATAACCCCCGAATTAACGAGAGGATTGTTCAGTTACCAGGTATAGATAGGATTCATCCTTTGCAACCGGAACATCAAATCCAAGGTTTACTTTCTATCTATTTCGAAATGCAAGAAATGCTAGAAATCTGTGCTGGTATGGATCAAGTGACACTTCAGCCAGTTGCGGGCGCCCAGGGTGAATTCACTGCGATTCGTTGTATTCAAGAATATCACCGTTCAAATGGCGACTATCAAAGAGACAAAGTAATCGTTCCAGATTCTGCTCATGGAACAAATCCCGCATCCGCAGCTATGTGCGGCTATGAAATCGTCGAGATTCCAAGTGGAGATGATGGTCGTTTAGACCTTGATGCACTGAGGGCAGCAGTAGGCGAAGACACAGCGGCAATGATGATTACCAACCCTAGCACACTCGGAATTTTTGAGCCCGAAATAGCTAAAGCCGCTGAAATTGTCCACTCTGCAGGAGGACAAATGTACTACGATGGGGCAAACTTCAATGCTATTTTGGGTAAAACGGATCCGGGTAGAATGGGATTCGATGCAGTCCATTACAACCTACACAAAACCTTCAGTCAACCTCATGGTGGTGGTGGGCCTGGAAGCGGACCTATTGGAGTCAAAGAACATCTTGCAGGGTTCTTACCATCTCCTATTGCAGATAGAGAAGTGGCAGAAGATGGGGGAGTAACCGGAGATGGTTATCGATATTTCTGGAGAACACCAGACAGTACTATCGGCAAGGTCCAGCAATGGCACGGAAACGCAGGGGCGGTGGTACGATCATGGGCGTATTATCGCCGTTATGGTAAGGAATTAGAATTGATGAGTGAGCATGCTGTACTAAATGCAAATTATCTCCGTCATCAGATCATGAATGCGAATTCAGACAAAAGAGATGCAATTCACTGCATGCCAGTAGATGGAGCGCCCGCCGAAGTTGTAAAACACGAATTCACTCTAAGTATGCAGCCTCTGAAGGAGACTACTGGAGTCACAGGAAAAGACGTTGCAAAACGTCTGCTTGACTATGGTTACATGTCACCGACACTATATTTCCCAATGATTGTACCAGAATGTTTGATGATAGAACCTACTGAAACAGAAAGCCGTGAAGTTTTAGATAAATTCGCCGAGGATTTCCTGACAATTCTTTCTGAAGATCCTGAGTTAGTACAAACAGCACCTCATGATACTGATGTCAGACGTGTAGACGAAGTTCTAGCAGCTAGAAGTCTAGTTTTGCGAAAGGAATTCGACTAAAATTAGATTATCTTTTTTCGGGCGAACCAAATATAAGATTCCTGTCGGGTTAGCATGCAGGCCGTAGGCGACTCGGATTTGCTAATGGGTTCGCCTAACTGGTTCCCAAACTCCGAAAAGGCTCCATTACATATCACAGGGGAGGTAAATCCTGAGGGGAATTGGGATACTGTCTCGAAATCATCATCACGAAGAGGTTGGGCTAGACAGAGGTTGCAACCAATAGGCCAGAAAGTCCTCTACCCCACGGCTTGGGCTCCATTTTTTCTCCTTGCTTCTGCGGCTCCACTAACTTTTCCAGGCAGAACTCCAGATGACCAAACTGTGGCAACTATACTATTCCTAACCAGTTGGTTATTATTGACTCCAATCATCAATCAAAAAGACGGTTTACCTAACCGATTTCCTAGTTTTTCATCTAAATTTCATCCATTTGATATTACATTTATAGCATTAGGAGTCTTAGTTTTCCCTCTACATATTTTCATAGACAGTAAAATCGGTTGGTTTTCATTGCTATTTTTTTGTATTGCACATTACAAAACAATACAGAACATAGTCTCTGCCGCTAATCGTAATTCGGCAAGGTGGCTATTGCCAATAGAAGTGGAAGATTACTCTGAAGATATTTTATCCAAAGGATGGAGGAGTATATCGAATGGTCATAAAAACGGACCTTTGGCAATTTGGGAAGGTGATTTACCAAATTACACAGCAGACCTAGTTGGTGTAACTCGTGGAGAGGTTAGTTTTGTTGCATTTAATTTGAAACATAAAAGTGGAATTTTACATGATCCATTCTCGGATTGCTTTACCGAAAATCAGCAGTTCCGTACTCTATTAGAAAATCCACCAACTAAAATTTCAGGTGAGATTTGGCCCGAACATTATTTTCCGGATGAAGAGGAATGAGAAATAATCGTGAGCGATTTCGTTCGGCAGGCATTTTAACCGACCGTTACGCGACGTGTCATGGACATCTGTGTTGTTCTCGGTTCCAAATCTGACATGCCTATTGCTGAGAAATGTAGAGGTGTACTAGAAAAGTTTGACGTTACTTATCAAATTAGAGTCGCTTCTGCACATCGAGCCCCAAAATATCTCGAAGGAATAATCGAAAAAGCTGAATCTGACGGTTGCAAGGTTTTCATTGGGATGGCTGGAGTAGCGGCGGCTTTACCAGGAGTAATTGCCTCAATGACAACGAAGCCGGTAATTGGAGTCCCGGTTGGAGGTAAGGTTCCTCTCGACTCATTACTTTCCATCGTTCAAATGCCACCAGGGATGCCAGTAGCTACAGTAGGCGTAGATAGGGGTGACAATGCTGGGGCACTAGCAGTACAGATTCTAGCAAGTTCCAATGATTCACTTGCTGCTGCTTATTCTGACTACAGATCCGCGATGACTGCGAAAGTAATCTCAGATGATGAGTCGATTCAGGGGTGAAGTCATTGATGAACACCCAGATGCTGGTCGATGAGGCTATCGAGGCACTGGAGTCACAGATTGATGACACAGCAATTATTGCTTGCTCAGGAGGTATTGATAGCACCGTGGCTGCAGTTCTTGCACACCGTGCTGTTGGAAGTTTACTGCACTGTGTTTACGTCGATACCGGATTTATGCGCAAGGGAGAGACAGAAGAAGTTCGTGAAATGTTTATCGAAATGGGTATTGCCCTACAAGTAGTAGATGCATCTGAGCGTTTTTTCAGCAACCTCGAAGGAGTTACTGACCATGAAGAAAAACGTAAGGTGATTGGTGAACAATTCATTCGAGTTTTTGAAGAGGAACAAAATAAGTGTGGTGCGAAATTCCTCGTTCAGGGGACTATCGCTCCCGATTGGATTGAATCCGGTGGTGGTGAGCGAGATGTCATCAAGAGCCACCACAATGTAGGTGGATTACCCGAAGATGTTGATTTGACTATTGTAGAGCCTCTACGGGAATTTTACAAAGATGAAGTACGGCAAATCGCTCGTGAACTTAGAGTAAAATCTAGCGAAAGACAACCTTTTCCCGGACCTGGATTAGCGGTAAGAGTTCTTGGTGATTTAACTCGACCAAGGGTAGAGGCTTGTCGTGAAGCTTGTCATATTGTAGAGACTAGATTAATGGAAGCAGCGACTGAAGGCAAATGTGATCTGCCTTGGCAATACTTCGCCGCATTACTTCCTGTTCGTTCCGTAGGGGTACATGGAGATGCTAGAGTACATGGAGAAACCGTTGTGGTTCGCGCAGTAACAAGTCTGGACGGCATGTCCGCTCGATACTCACCTATACCCCATGAAATACTTGCAGAGATTAGTACTGAAATCACTAATTCTTTGAAAGGCCAAGTGAATAGAGTGGTTTATGATATTACTCACAAACCACCCGGTACAATCGAGTGGGAATGAAAGAACATTGCCAGAATTGTTGTGGACTCACTAGCGATTGATTGATGAAGGAATGTTCCAGCCGCTGGTTGGGCCGACATAGCTTAGTTGGTGGAGCGGCGGACTGTTAATCCGCAGGTCGCAGGTTCGAGTCCTGCTGTCGGCGCCAATCAATCTCTCCTTGCGAATGCCGCAAGGCTAAGGATAGAAATGGTCGCTAATGCACCAAAACCAGGCATTAATCCACTTCCACTATCTTCATTGAGATCACAAATTCCATTTCCATCCGAATCTTCTGGTATGCTACTAGCATCCGTTGAAATTGTCAGACATTGTTCTTCTGCGTAGTCAGACCAACCATCGTTATCATCATCAAAGTCAGCATTATCACCTTCACCATCTCCATCGGTGTCTTTGTGCTCTAAAGAATCAAATTGAAAATCATCGAAAACATCTGCAACCCCATCATTATCATCATCATCATCCAATTCGTCACACTTACTATCGCTATCGAAATTTGATGGTACAGAATCAACGTCTAATGGATCAGAAGCGCAAGAAGCTTCCTCGGAATCGGAAAATCCGTCACCATCATCATCTGTATCTGTGTTATCTGTTATTCCGTCCCCATCAGTATCGACGGGCGCAGAAGAGAAGTCCAATGGGTCATAACCAGTGGAAATTTCATACTCATCAGTCCAACCATCTCCATCATCGTCATCATCGGAATTATCTCCAATTCCATCTCCATCGGTATCGATATTTTCAGTAGGATCTTCCGGGAAAGAATCGACTATGTTTTCCACTCCATCGCCATCTCTATCGCTGTCAGAATTGTCCCCAGTACCGTCTCCATCAAGGTCAGATGATTCACTGGGGTCTAGCGGGAATAAATCGATTGAATCTTCTACGCCATCTCCGTCGTCATCAGAGTCCAAGTAGTCACATTCCAAGTCAGTGTCAGTGTCCATGGGGGTAGAAGTCTCATCTAGAGAATTAGTGGAACAATTAGTCTCATCGGAGTCTGACCATCCATCTCCATCATCATCTTGATCTTCGTTATTTCCGAGACCATCTAAGTCTGTGTCCAACCATTCTGCGGAATTCTTAGGAAATCCGTCCAAATCGTCATTATAACCATCATTATCGTCATCTTGGTCAATAACATCACAGATTAGATCATTATCAAAGTCAGAAGGCACATCGGAGGAATTTTCAGAACTCGTTCCGCAATCTAATTCATCAATATCTGACCAGGTGTCATTATCGTCATCTGTATCTGCATTATCTCCTATACCATCTTGGTCAAAATCTCCGGATTCGCTATTGTCTAGCGGAAATAAATCATCTACGTCCAAAACTCCATCACCGTCATCATCGTTATCGAGATAATTACATTCCCCATCAGAGTCTGTATCTGTTGGAAAACTCGATGAGTTCAATGAATCTGTAAAGCAGAAAAATTCGGCTTCATCATCCCAACCATCAGCATCATCATCGAAGTCTGAATTGTCTCCCACACCATCACCATCAGTGTCTTTCCACTCTGAAGGGTCAGAAGGAAAACTGTCTTCAGTGTCATTGTATCCATCTCCATCGTCATCAACATCCATGTTGTCACAAGTGCCATCAGAGTCGGTGTCTTGTGGGTAACTCTCGTTATCTGTTCCATTTGTTCCACATAGCTCTTCTAGACTATCAGACCACCCATCATCATCATCATCGTCATCAAGATAATTGCATGTTCCATCTGTGTCTGTATCTGATGGTAATGAGGTTGAATCAGTAGGGTTTGTGCCACAATTTAGTTCTTCAGAATCACTCCAACCATCGTCATCGTCATCTGTATCTAGGTAATCACATATGTCGTCATTGTCTGTATCTAGGGGTACAGAATTAGAATCTAGTGGGTCTGTATTACAATTAATTTCATCAAAATCATTCCAGCCATCTCCATCGTCATCCATATCTTGGGTGTCGCATGTGCCATCTGAATCTGTATCAGAAGGGGTAGAATTGTTATCCGTGGAATTAGTTCCACAATCATCCTCCTGGCTATCTGACCATCCATCACCATCATCATCTGAGTCCATAACATCACATGTTCCATCCGAATCTGTGTCTAATGGTAACGAATTAGAGTCAGATGGATCAGAGCCACATGTTTGTTCATCGCTATCTGACCATCCATCGTCATCATCATCAGTATCAATAGGGTCACAAATACCATCATTATCGGTATCCCCAGGGACACTGGAACTATCATTAGCATCAGTTCCGCAAGAGGCTTCGTCAGAATCACTCCAACCATCTCCATCTGAATCCGAAGATTGCTCGGCTAAATTCCATGAATCTGTTCCCCAACCATCTCCACTTGTGCCTCCGTTACCATTGACAAAATTCACAGTCAAATCGAAATTAACAGTGCCGGAACCAGTTGATGGAGCAGTCCAATCTACAGTCCAAGATCTTGAATTTGCATTACTATGCGTGACCTCTCCATTAACAATTTGCGCATTGGAGCCTTGATTGCTAAATGAGCCGAGATCTGCATCTAAACTGAATCCTCCTCCACTTCCACCAGGCCCTCCAGTACCACCAATGGTAAGTGTGTAGGTAGTCGTAGGTGCATAACCCGCAGATGGTAATCCGGATAGACTTGGAGTTACTTGGTTTGCTCCTCCTACGTGACAACTACAGCCAGAACTGGAGTTTCCTGGTTTTCCACCGGAGTTAGCAAAAGCTTCCTGTGGGACTGCCAAAACTAAAATCAAAATCAATAGAATCGAGACCTTACGTCGAGACGTCATTGGGTTCGGGCGTTCCTCCAGCCTTTTGGCCTTCACTGTCGCCTGCGTCCGACAATCATCGCTGCACATAGCATGGCTAATGTTGCGACTACCAATCCAAATCCTGGTGTGTTATTGTCATCTGGCTCTTCCGTACCATTCTGAACATAGTCGTCCATTGAGTCACAAATCCCGTCATTATCGATATCGAGAGGGTAGATGAACTCATTCTTTGGATCACCAAATCCTCCATCAGCGTTCCGGCATTCAACCTCAACAGAGTCTAGCCATCCATCACCATCATCATCTGTATCTGCATTATCTCCAACACCATCGGAATCTAAATCATCCCATTCATTTTTATTTTCTGGGAAATCATCGTCAACATCGGCTATACCATCTCCGTCAACATCAGGATCTTGTTCGTCACACATTCCATCACCATCGAGATCATCTGGAGTTGATAGGGCGTCCATTGAATCCGCACCACAATTGTCCTCTACAGAGTCCGGCCAACCATCTCCGTCATCATCAGTATCAGCGTTGTCTCCAACTCCGTCGTCATCGGAATCTTTCGATTCAGTGGAATCGACTGGGAATTTATCCTCAGCGTCCTCAACCCCATCATCATCACTATCAGTCTCTAAGGGGTTAGTTCCACTTGCGACTTCATCTGAATCACTTATGCCATCATTATCGTCGTCAGTATCAATGCTGTCACAATCGCCATCGCCATCAGTATCAGTTGGTATAGAATTTACATCCAACGGATCTGAACCACACAATCCTTCGATGGTGTCAGAAGTACCATCTGCGTCATCATCTTCATCTGTTTCGTCGCAATCTCCATCGCCGTCGGTATCTGTTGGAATGCTGGTGTCCAGGAGAGGGTCTGATCCACAATCCAGTTCAGTTTGATCTAGATATGTATCCTCATCATCATCAGGGTCTGAGTTATCACCTAGGCTATCTCCGTCAGTGTCTAACCACTCAGTCGGGTCAATAGGGAATGCATCAACATCATCATCAAATCCATCTCCATCATCATCAGAATCTATCGCATCGCAATTTCCATCGCTATCTGTGTCTGTAGGTATCGAAGATACGTCTAGTGGATCACTGCCACAAACATCTTCTTGATTGTCGTAAAATCCATCATTGTCATCATCTGGATCGGCATTATCGCCAGTACCATCATTGTCTGAGTCAACCCATTCTGAAGAATCTAAAGGTGCCCAGTCATCAGTATCTGCATAACCATCATTGTCGTCATCAGTATCTGCATTATTGCCAATTCCATCTCCATCTGTATCTTCCCACTCATACGGATCAAGCGGGAACGCATCTTCTGAATTGATTACTCCATCTCCATCATCATCGACATCTAGAGCATCACACGTACCATCACCATCAGAATCGATAGGAATACTTGATGAGTCTAATGAATCAGAGCCACAATCTAGTTCTGTCTGGTCTAGGTATCCATCCCCGTCATCGTCATCATCAGCGTTATTTCCAGTTCCATCATTATCCGTATCCGTGTCCTCATTTGGATCAAGTGGAAAAGCATCACTTGAGTCATCTGTACCATCTCCGTCATCATCGGTATCTGCGTTATTTCCTACCCCATCGCCATCAGTATCCGTGTTTTCATTTGGATCTAGTGGGAAGTCATCATTGGTATCATCAACACCATCTCCATCATCATCAGAATCTAATCCATCACAGGTTCCATCACTATCTGTATCACTTGGAACACTGCTAGAAGACAGTGGATCTGAGCCACAATCTTGCTCAGTTTGATCTAGATATCCATCTCCATCATCGTCATCATCGGCATTATTTCCAATTCCATCAGAATCTGTGTCAGTATCTTCATTCGGATCTGTTGGAAATGCATCTGCAGAATCTTCTGTACCATCATTGTCATCATCCGCATCGGCATTATCGCCTATACCATCTGAGTCATTGTCACCCCACTCATTAGGGTCTAGAGGGAATTCATCATTGACGTCTAGGTAACCATCATTATCATCATCATCGTCTTCAACAAGAGTTGTTGTTGTTCCATTTCCAGAGCTAGCACTTGTGAAGGTCACATTATCAATATAAACTGATTCACGGCCTGAATTGGATGTGAATTCAAACTCTAAATTCCCTTGTCCAAGAGAGCTTATATTTTGGTTAAAACTAGTCCAAGTCCCCATATATGTTGCAAAGCCACCATTATTTTGAGAACCACTAGCCCCAATGACATTTACTAGTTCTAGCGTTGAAGAACCCCCTACAAATCTTATGATTAGATTGTCCGTATCCTCGTAACTATTTGTTGGGGTTGCCCCCTGAACATAGAGGTCGAAGGTCATTGAATCGGCAGCCACGGCGTCTAGACTGAGGGTTACTGTTCCATCGACATCACTCATTTGGTATCCTTGTGTTCCTTGAGTAAAGTTGCCAACAGTTCCCGTGTAATTTGCAGTGCCGAAATAATCCCCATCCGTTAGACCAAAACTTCCGCTAGAGGAATAATACAGGGTGAATCCCATTTCAGAACCAGTTGTCTGATTATGAGCAATATCCGGCTCATTTGCATTATTCCAAAGATACCTGCTGACTGCTGAATCACCGGTGTCAGTATACATTTGTCCATTGGTAAATGGATCTTCGAAAGATGTGTATGCAACAACTCCGCCAGCATTTGGACAACTGATTGTATTTGGCATCCCGTCACCATCTGTATCGGTGTCCGCACATGGGTCATTGGGGAAGGCGTCCGCTGAATCATTGACTCCATCTCCATCGGTATCTGTAGCCATTACATTAGGAACCCAAGTGATCATGAGCAGGGAAATCAACAAGACTAGCGGCTTCGGGGTGTCTGGCATATTGTCTGGAGTGAGCCTTCGATTGAAATAACTGACGTCCTGAAACTGTTAGAACATAGAGCGATTACCACCGTCATCCTCTTTGACCTAGTGCAGAGGCATGGTGTATGAATCCCAGCCAGCAAGTAGATGCAGTCATGAAGGCAAGTACTGCCTCAGGTCGCCATTATCGAGATTCTATACCAATGATTGCTAGTGAAAATATCCTGTCGCCTTTGGTCGCAAAAGCCATTCAAGGTGATCTTCATGGCCGCTATGCAGAGGGTTTACCAGGCAAGCGGTATTATCAGGGATGTGACGATTTTGACACTATCGAAAACATCGGAATAGAATCTGCAAAAAGGGTATTCAACTGTCAATTTGCAAACATACAATCGACCTCAGGTACTGTATCAAATATGGGTGCTTTGAAGGCACTAACAAAACCCAGTGATACAATCACAGCAGTTTCGACTGCTGATGGTGGCCACATATCACACCACCCTATGGGTGCTGTTGGTATGCGTGGTCTGAATCTTGTAACCTATCCATGGAACGAAGAAAGGATGGAGCCGGATGTTGATGCGGCTTCGAAATTGATTCGTACCGAGCAACCCGAACTATGCTTATTCGGCCAATCGGTTATTCTATTTCCGATTCCCCTGCAAGAATTAGCCGATGTTGCTCACGAGGTTGGCGCCCGCGTGATGTATGACGGCGCTCATGTTTTGGGTCTAATCGCCGGAGGGGAATTTCAGGATCCACTTCGAGAAGGCGCCGATGTAATGACTGGTTCTAGCCACAAGACCTTCCCTGGTCCACAGGGCGGCTTTCTCCTAAGTGATTCAGATGATGAATCACTGCAAAAGAAACTCAATAATGCTATATTCCCCGGAGTATGTTCGTCATATCATCTTCATCATGTAGCAGGAAAGGTCGTGGCCATGGCTGAGTTTGAAGCGTACGGCAAACAGTACGCTAAGGACATCGTTTCGAATGCCAGAGCGTTAGGTTCCGCCTTAGCCTCAGAGGGTTTTGATGTGATTGCAGAGGAGCGGAATTTCACTTCAAGTCACCAAATCTTGACTAGACACGGCGGCCCTGATTCTGGAGAAGGGAAGAAGGCTGCACAAAGATTGGAAGACTGTGGTATCATCACCAACATGAACATGCTTCCAGGTGACACTAAGGCAATGTCAGGCCCTAGCGGTTTGAGGCTTGGGACACCAGAATTGACTAGAATTGGAATGGGTGCCGATGAGATGCAAGATGTTGCCAAATTCTTTGCCCGATCTTTGTTGTCGGAGGAAAATCCAGAAACTGTAAAATCCGATATTGCTGAATTTAAATCAGATTTTCAAACTGTAAAATATGCAATTAAGGAAGGCCCCGCATATCCTGATTTGTAACTATGCCTAGCCAGTATTTATCGTGTTCACTATGTGTGTATTGGTAAATGGTAGGTAAACCTCAGGCCGCGGTAATTCTAACGGCATTGATGATCTCATCGGGTTGTTTGGGTTTTTTTGATAGCTCGACTGATGGTTCAAAGCCTGTTGATTGTCAAATTGAGCCAAATGATCCTGATTGTTTGGGTGAGGAAATATCTGAAGAGGACTGCTTACAAAATCAGGTCTTCACCGGAACTGAATGCCGTCAGATGGAAAAACCCGATGGCCTGAATTATGGGGAAAACAAAATCTCCCTCTTTTTGGGTGAAGAAATGCAGGCTTTAACACCATCATTTACTGGAGATGGCCCTGAATATTGGTTAGTAAATCCAAACCTTCCTTCTGGTATTTCAATCGATAGAGAAACAGGGGTTATTTCTGGCACACCCGATGAGATTAGTGGTTTATCCAATTACATTGTCGTCGGAACAAATAATGTTGGTTCTTCAAGCATCTCAATTGAAATTGAGATTCTTGTGAACCCACCTTCCAAAATAACCTACTCAGATTCATATTATTCTTGCGAATTGACAAACCCATGTGGGATAATGGCTCCTGAGATTGAGGGGGGGGCCCCTGAAGAATGGAACATTGAACCGGAATTACCTCGTGGCTTATCCTTTTTTTCTGACGGGTCAATTTCTGGCACTGCTAATGAATTAGGAGACTCAAACCACACCATTATTGCATCCAATGGAGGTGGCTCGAGTTCTACCACGATTAGGATAATCGTCCTGCATGAAGCTCCCATGGGTGTGGGTTATGGGGGAAACAATCTGCAATTTTCTATTGGCGATGAGGTCCAAATAATCCCATCAACCTCTGGAGGTGAAATTATTTCTTGGTCTGTCGAACCCTCCCTGCCTAATGGCCTAGAGTTATTCCAAAACGATGGTTCTATTCGAGGTATGCCAACAATTGTCCATTCCCCCACAGTTCACAGAATTACTGCGAGTAATTCAGGGGGGTCAATTATTGTAGAAGTTTTAATTCGAGTCACCGATTTACCAATCACTAATTTGCAATATTCTCCTTGGCGCTACAATCTAGAAGTAGGGGATGAAATAACAGCCACTCCTACTTTTTCAGGTGGTTCCCCGGAAAATTGGCAAATCGATATGGATTTACCAATTGGCTTCTCATTTGACAGTTCAAATGGCACAATATCAGGAATCGCTACAGAAGTTTCCGCAAACTGGCAAACATGGAAAATATGGGCAAATAATTCAGCTGGTTCTTCGTCAACGATTTTTGAATTAAAAATAACTAGTTTGCCGCCAGATCTGATTTCTTGGGATGAAAATGAATACATATTATCCTCAAATGAAAGTACCTTCATTCAGGTAACGAATCTCGGTCCCGAAATAGACTCTTGGGAGATTGAACCCAATTTGCCCAATGGTTTGGATATTCTTTCAAATGGTAGTATTTCGGGCACACCAACTCATAACACAGATTGGACCGAATATACAATTTGGGCAAATAATACCGGAGGTTCGGTAGGTCTTATTCTTTGGATAGTGGTTCACGATATTCAAGCGGATCAAGGATATTTACTGAATGGTTTTGAGGAAACAAATTGGCCAGGTTGGTCTTCCCCCATACTTCCTATCGGAGAACTGTCATTTCCAGTAGGCTTTACAGAAAGTGGATATGGAAAGAAGATACCAGTAATTTCGGCCAGTCACATTGGCAGGGGTAAAATGCTAGGATATGGGCATGAAGGTTGGGTCGATGGAGGTGGAGATGAAGAGACTAGGTTCTCACTCCGAGCAGTTGAATGGGTCTGTGGAAAAAACGCTGATGTTGGATTAGCTTACGGCGCAGGATTCGATAATTTTGAACAAGAACTACTTGCTGATGGTCATACAGTTCATTTTTCAGTTACACCGGCAGACCTCAGTGGTATAGATTGTCTATTGGATGAATTTTGGAATGGCCATGATGATCTAGATAATCAGAATATTCTTGATTTTGTATCGCAAGGTGGAGGCTTAATTATGGGTGGTCATGCATGGTACTGGTCATATTCCAATACAGATTTGAGCCAATATCCAGGAAATAAAATTGCCAAGACAACGGGGCTCTTTGTCTCCAGTGCTTGGGGAAATAATAATGTCAATTTGTCTGAAATTCCCGATCGATTAAGTATTCCAAAAATAGCGATTAAAGCGATTTATGATGACCGTATAGGAAACCAGCCCCTTTCCTTTGCAGATGCATCTATCGTTGATTCAACTCTGTCGGTTTGTACGGGTGTTGTTCCTTTGGATTTCAATGATTTTTGGTCCTCACTACGTGAAACTGTTAACGCCACAGGTTGGACTGTAATTGATTATGGAACACTTTGGCAAGATGTTGGCCACAATATCGGAGAGGATCCTGTCGCTGATACACTTCTTCGTGTTGAAGCCGCTTTAACTCAGGGATTACCTGCTGATGAGTTACCCAATCATCCAAGTCATGTTGAGTTTCCAGGTGAAGTTCCAGCAAATGCTTCGCGGATTTCAAGTACAGTAATAATCGATGGAAATCAGAGTGGCCTTCCAAGTAACTTTGGCTATGCTGGAGCAAGGGCTCATGTTCGAATGAGTACAGGTCTTTACGCCGCCCCTGGAGAGGTAGTTTCAGTTACATTACCCGCTGAATTAGTTAATTCTGGAACTTCTGTTTTAGTGGGTGCGCATAGTGATAATTTATGGTCAAAAAGTCAGTTACATCGTCATCCGCAAATAGTCAGATGGTGGGATGTGGATGATACTCAAATTAATGTCGGCAATGCATTCGGAGGTCCAATTTATATCGCGATTGAACCAGGTTCAACATTGGGTAATTTTTCAGTAAATATTTCCAATGCAGTAGAAGCTCCAATGTTTGTGCTTGGTGAGACTTATGATTTTGAATGGATTTACAGTGAAAGTCAGAAGCCTGCACCCTGGACTGAATTAGTTTCTGATAATTTCATTATGACCGTGCCAAGTCATGAGGTGAGGGATTTGACAAATCCGACCAGTTTGATGGAATGGTGGGACATTGCTCTAGAAATGGAGCATGACTTGTATGGATTTCTTCCTTGGCCAAGAGTAGAAAGAGCAGTTTTTGATGTGCAAATTTCTGCTGGTTGGATGCACTCTGGTTATCCATTCATGGCCCATGATCTAAGTGTTGAAGAGGTTGTGAACCTCACTCACATGTCAGAAAATGGAGATTGGGGAATGTTCCATGAATTGGGTCATAACCACCAATGGATGCCCTCCACTCTACCAGGCACAACAGAAACAGGTTGTAATTTCGCCAGTGTTTATTTGATGGAAGAATTAGTTGGAATAGAGGGTCATGGTGCATTAGATTTCGCTCAACGGGAAAATAGAATGAGAAACTATTTCGAAGATGGCTCAAACATAGATAATTGGACAGTTTGGACTGCACTAGATACATACTTGATAATCAAGGAAGAATGGGGTTGGACTCCTATTACTGAGGCGCTAAGTGTATACTATACCTTACCTGAAGAAGAAGTCCCAAGTACAGGGGATGAAGAATTCAATGCTTGGGTTTTGCACCTATCAAATGCGACAGGATACAATCTTGCACCCTATCATTTAGCTTGGGGCTTCCCGCTTACTCCGGAAACCTATTCTTCGCTGTTCCATCTGCCGGTTTGGGTTGATGATCCCTTACGAGGAGAATATTTCACCTATGAAGCAATGATTCGAAATTTGGGTGCAAATAATTCAACCTCAAATAGTGTAAATTTCAGTTGGGAAACTTATGATAATGGAACAAATACCTCTTTGACATTATATTATGGGCAAGTCGATATGGGAAATCAATCTTGGATTTGGGGAAATAATGTAAATCTAGGTGATTCAGAAATTGGATGGTCTAGCACAGAAATCTCTGGACTTTCTAGTAATACAACATATTACGCTCGAATTAAGGCCTCTAATGAGATTGGAGACAAATGGTTTGGGCCTATAACTTGGACAACTGATATTGATTAAGATTATTCACTAATTCGTCGCAATAACTCTTCTAGGCTGACTTTTGGGCAATAACGTTGGTGTAAATTAGCCAAGGGTATCCAAACAAGTGTATGGAGGAATGTTACAAAAAAAGCTTCAACAATCCCTAGGCGTGGTTGATTAATCATGTATTCTGCAGCAATTCCAAGGATAGCAAAATGGAGGACATAGATTGTCAATGTCAAACGGCCAGATGCTTCTAGTATACTCAAATCAATATACTGGGTCTTAGCATTCCAAAGAAGTAACTCATGTGCTATTAATACGAACATTGCGGTAATAAAAATGAAAAATGTTGTAGCAGGAAAGAAAGTCAATATTGCCTCTCCTTCAGTAAGTGCCCATACCTTTCCTGAAGAAAACGAAAATACAATACTGATCAAAAAGATAAATCCGCCGAATCCAATTATTTGTTTCCGAGTTTCAAAATCTTCACCTGTTTCTGCAATTATTGCTCCTAGTGTTGATAATGCCAACCATGGCAAAATAGGATATGTTCCATTAAGCAATAGTCTGTTTAACCACTCTTCTAATCCATCGGAATCAACCCTCGATGCCCAAGATAAGTCTGATCCATTATATTGTCCAAGGATTAGTGCACTTAGTGACAGTAAAGCAAAAATAGAAACTAATTGGT
The DNA here is from genome assembly GCA_002708385.1 of Methanobacteriota archaeon. Lineage (GTDB taxonomy): Archaea > Thermoplasmatota > Poseidoniia > Poseidoniales > Thalassarchaeaceae > MGIIb-O1. Next base: position 21,763 of record PANM01000040.1, read on the forward strand.
TTTTTGTCAACCGACAAATTAGTGGTGCCAGAACGGCCGCGATTGCGATTAGAGTGAGTACTCCAGGTGTGTGCCATTCAAACCTCCCTCCTCGGTCGATTGAGAGTAGAAAGTTGACAAGAAATTGACAAGCGGTTAGAATCACTACTCTTGGGAGAACCCAATTAATCCAAGCGGATGACCTCAGACCTTCAGCAAATCTTTTCTTCGCTCCACGATGCATTCCCCAACCAGATACAGTAACAAAAAGTGGAGCGGCCATGCCTCCAAATGCAGCAGCAATGAATGCGGCTGGATGTCCTACTGAGATTCCTTCGGGCGGTAAGATTGCCGCCGTGTGAACTTCGACCATGAAAAGAATTGCAACCGCTTTCATTTGGTCAATATATCCTAATCTCATGTAATCACCGAATAATTTGAGTAATTCTAGATTCTAAATCAACAGGTTCCGATGAAATAGAGAAAGCGGAGCATACAGATTCCGACAATCCTTTGGGCAATTCATTTCGGTGATAAATTACAATTAATGTGTCTCCAATATCTACTTCATCACCAATTTGTGCTTCTATAATCGCCCCAACTGAGTGATCCACTGTATCTGTCAGAACCTTTCTTCCCGAGCCCAACTCCAGACAGGCCAGTGCGATAGACATCGCATCAATGTCATCAATCCAACCATTCTTATCGGCATAGATCTCGGTTGAGAGTAAATTTTCGTCGAGTAGGCCTAGTGAGCTAAGCATAGAATAATCGCTCGCAAAGTCATCATGATTTCCTCCTTGAGCATCTACCATTTCTAGGAATTTGGTAAATGCACTACTATCATTCAAAGAATTATGTATCATTAAAGCGCCTTTATCCATGTCCTCAACAATACCAGATGCTTCTAACAAAATTCCTCCCTGAACACAAACCAATTCTTCTAGATCATGTGGTCCGCGCCCACAGAGAGTTTCTACAGATTCAACTATTTCGAGTGCGTTTCCAACCGCGCAACCCAATGGTTGGTCCATTGTTGAAAGTACCACTGAAGTAGAAATTCCCATGCCATTTGCAACATCTGCCATGGATTGACCTAGTGCTTGGGCTTGTTTCCTATCTTCCATGAAAGCAGCTCTTCCATGCTTTACATCGAGAACCAGCGCAGATAATCCCTCTGCTGCTTTTTTCGATACAATCGATGAAGTGATTAATGGAATAGAAGCGATTGTATTTGTTACATCGCGCAAAGCATACATCCTCCTATCTGCGGGGACAAGCGCATCTGTTTGTCCAATCATTGCTAATCCGATTTGTTCAATTTGCACCCGCATTTGATCGATGGAAAGGTCTACTCGAAATCCTGCAATGCTTTCCAGCTTATCCAAAGTCCCTCCAGTGTGGCCCAAACCTCGCCCTGAAATCATCGGCACCTTTAGTCCACAAGCTGCCAGAGCGGGGGCCAAAACAATAGAGACCTTATCGCCAACTCCTCCAGTTGAGTGTTTGTCAACAACTAGGTGAGACCATTCTTTTGGCCATGAAAGAACCTGTCCTGAATCTCTCATAGATTCAGTTAGTTTGATTGTCGAATATTCATCTAAGCCCTCATCGAATATTTTCTTTAAATACCTGATGACTTGCTCATCACTCAATGATCCATCAACAACTCCATTTACGATATCAGCGATAGAATCGCTCATACCTCATCCTCACCATGTTCATCTCGTAAATCTTCGATATTCATTCCTTTATCTAACAAGAATTGGACTTGGTTTCGGTCTAAAGTTTCGAACCCAAATCCATCTAACACAATTTTTCCATGAACGCCGTCGTCTCTTCCTTCTGTCCATTCTCTAGTATCTTCAGATTCAGAGTCGAATCGCGTTCCCTTGAGTATTGCTTGTTCTGCATCAGCGTCATCGAATCTATATCCTGAATCATCAATCAATATCGACTCTGTTCTAGTCTTTGGTTTTCTAATCATGGATAATCCAGCGCCTATTAGTAACACACCTGCAATTACAGTCAAACCAAGCAGAAACTTTGCTCCAGGAGTGGAAAGAGGGTCGTCTCTAACATTGATTATTCCTCCATCATTATCTTCGTCTGGATCTTTATTACCGTCTTCAATGGTGGAATTCCCTTGTCCACTGTTTTCATCATCGATTTCTTCTTCATCACATCCGAATTGAATCCCATCAGGTATCCCGTTATCGTCCACATCACTAGAATTCATGGCTGCCGATGCAGCTCTCATTACAGACTGAGCAAATGCTGGTTCATCCCCGTCCAGAATACAATCATCATCTGTATCATTATCACTAGGGTCGCCACCTAGAAGGTATTCGTTTAGATTGTTTAATCCGTCTTCATCGGAGTCGAGTGATTGTTCACTTAGGGCGGTTCCTAAAACTGCCGCTGAATGTCGATTTAATCCGTTCTCAATTTCCCATTTATCTGGTAAAAGATCGCCGTCTGAATCAGTAGTTAGATCAAGTCGATTCCAGTCTTCATTGAAAGACTGTAAATATTCCAAGGTCAGCTCTTGGTTATGAATTAAGACACCCATTTCTCGGTTTCGTAATGCTGCGTTTGAACCCCAATTCATACTTCCCACAAGAACGCTTTCTCCATCAATGATTGCTCCCTTGTTGTGAAGTTTTGTTATCGTATCTGAATAGGCCATAATCCTAGCAGTGACATCAAGTCCTTCCGTAGCATTCCAATTCGTATTGAATAGATTTACAGCATCACGGATTTCATCATCATTATCAGCGTAAAATCCGTTCAGTAGTAGCCGTATTTGTACTCCTCTTTGCCCTGCTTGGTAAAGCGCTTCAATAATCGGATTATCGCCAAAACCCCAGTACCAATCGAGATCTAGATATTGTAGTGAAAGTTCAATTGATGTATCTGCGGAATCAATCATTGAAATTATCCCCTTTACACAATCATCAGGGCAAGTCATCAGTTTCATTTCTTGTGAACCTGTATATGTTGTCACATCAGTTATTTGACTATCATGCACAGGAGTTTCCATTTCCCAATCAAATGTAGGGGCATGCCTAGAGGAGTGTGATGAAATATGGAGGTGATTGGTATTTTCATCCCAAGACATCCGTGACAGAACTAGATTTGCAAAAGAGGCGGAATTAATGAAAACAGACCATTCTCTATTTCCAATGCCATCAGGAGGGATGCTAGTGTCCTTCCAGTTACCAGAAGATATCCAAACACTTTCGGAATCTCTCACAGCAACCTTACTGTGTATGTAGGTGTAAGGTGAGCTGATCACACTCGGGTCTTCCATCCAAAGAATAGTTGCTCCTGCATCATGGAGAATTTGCGCGTGTCCTTTTTGATTATTTTTTGTACTGCTTCCGTCCAAAATCCCTTCTTCTAATAGAATGGTTACGCTTACTCCTCGGCTTATTGCATTCAGTAATGCGGTTGTAAGGTCTGGACTCATGAATTGATAGACATGTAAATGAATTGAAGTCTCTGCTTCATTAATCCAACCTAATAGTTCATCAAAGCCAGAATCGGGTCCTATAGATGCAGTTACGCTAGAAGATGATTCCGTCGTAATTGTACCACCATCGCAAAATGTGGAAGCTCCAATTCTAATCCATCTGTATTCCCAATCGGCACCGGTGTCTGTATCGGGATTATCTCCACAGCCAGATCCACGCATCAAAATCAACCCCGGGGTCCCATCACCTGGTACTGAAATAGCCCCGCCATTCCAGCCCTCGATTTCAGCATCGCCGCCTCCGTATACAACCGCATCAACCACAGTTCCATTTGGAGATTTTAGTTGGAGAGCACTTCCTGAATCGACAAGCCAAGGCATATTGTTCATTACAACATTCCCATCAATTGCAGATATACCTCCATCGGAAAATAGGTTGTCTGTATTTTCGGTTAGAACAATCGACCCTCCCGCAGGTATCACTAGTTCGTTGAATGTGGATATCCATGGTGTCGTGGACCTAATGCGTTCTATGGTCCAGCCGGTTAAATTTGCAACTTCATCACCCAAATTACTCAATTCAAACCAATCGTTATCGCGGTTAGGCACTTCACCCGGCATGAGACGAGTGAACTTGACATCATATTTTCCATTCCATTCTGAAGGTTGTAAATCAGTAGGAGTTTCTGGATTATTTTCGTCATCCACACCCCCAATATTTTGGCTTCCGGGGGTTGATTGTTCTGAGTCAATCCACTCCTCGCTTCCGTTAGACGGTATTTTGGAAATTCCATTTGACGCTTGCCCTGTAGTGACTTCATCAACTACACCACCTTGTTCATCTATCAGGAAAATAGTCTCTCCAGGGTTGTTTATTCTTAGAGTTCCAATTTCATTTTCAGCAATAACTGCGTATGCTCCTGGTTCGATGTGATAAGGCGTAGTTAAATCACTAAATCCTACCCAACTAGTTTCATTGATTGGATGAGTCCACCCTCCGATATCTACAATCGTCCATCCTTCGAGACTCACAGAGCTAGTACCGGTATTGAATAACTCAACCCATTCGCCCTGAGGGAAAATTCCTTGGTCCGATCCATCTGCATTGGGCATTAGTTCGTTGATACAAATTTCACATGAAGAATTTTTATTTGTATCAAGATTAACACTAGAATTTTCTAGAGGGGTATTTTGTAATGGTAGAAATAGACTTCCCGCGAAAACAATCACCATGGCCATTGCAAGCCTTGCTAGTCGCCTTTCCATTGGCTTTACGCATAGAGTTCAACGATTGAACCCTTCGCGCATGCGTACCCGCGGCTGGCTGCGCCAGCCGCAGGTGGCTCCTCCTCATTCTTCATCTTTGGATGAACTAATGGGGCCAATTCCAGCCATTCCTAATGAACCAATAGCAATCATAGCTATGCTTGCAAGATACAATACTGCAGTCACACCATCAATTACTGCTGTGCCTTCCAATTCACAATCTCCTCTTCCACCGAAATCGGTCCAATACATTGGCTCCATATTGTCTAGTACGACACACTTGAAATTTGCAGCATCTTCATCTGCAATTTCCGAGAAAGTATGAATTTCAAAAACCGGATGTGTATCTACACCCATCTCTGGATTCAGCATCCCAGGGCCCCTTAGGTCGAGGTGGAACATGGAGACGGATTTCCCGTACATCGCTACTTGGGTAACTGGCTCTACCTTGATATCCACATTTGAACCAAAGTATACAGGTAATGCACCAGGAAGTACATCAACAAAGGATGCAGCGCCAATTAACTTGGCTTGTATTTGGTTTTGTGAAGGATCTAGGTTTACTGTGTGTGCTCTCATTTCAATTCCCTTGTATGTTTCCATGTCTCCAGGTAC
>PANM01000041.1 GCA_002708385.1 Methanobacteriota archaeon
ATACGATGTGATATTCGGAGCCCATGATGCAATCGCTTACATCCGTCGAGAGGAAGAGAAACTAGCCGCGGCGGGTGAAGATGATGAAGAACAGAAAGCAAAGCTTGACCGAAGGGCTTCTCAGCAACGTTCGGCAATCGAGCGATTTGAATCTCAAGCCATATTGACTCAGGAATTGGCGAAATCGATTCAGGAAAACTGGACTCATGTAGACGATTTACTCGGTCAAGTAAATTCATTGATTGCAAACGAAGGTTGGCAAACCTTAGACTCGAAAATTGCAGATGTTGTGTGGATAGACAGGATTGACCCCGCGAAGAGGACCATTTTGGCTAGGTTACCAGACGAAGATAACGAGCCTGGAGCAAGTGTAACTCTATCTGTAGAAAATTCAGTTCACCAAAATGCCCAGATTTATTTTGAACAGGCCAGAACTCTGAAAGATAAATCAAAAGGAGCTAGGGTGGCCTTAGAAAGAACAGAAAATCAAGCCGCAAAGGAAGCCGCCAAAAGAGAGAAAGAAGCCGCGGCTGGAAGAGTCAGGATAGGAAAACGCAGCAAGAGGTTCTGGTTCGAAAAACACCGTTGGGGAATATTGTCCGACGGTAGAATGGTTGTAGGTGGCCGGGACGCAAAGGGCAACGATACAGTGGTTAGGAAATATCTGCGTTCTACGGACCTCTACGTTCATGCTGATTTACACGGTGCTCCATCTTGCTCACTAAGGTTACACGATGGCTTAGAAACAGACCCTCAACCTATCGGATTTAGGCCAGAAGGAGTAGCATCATTGAAAATTTCACAAGAATTTGCTGGTTCTATCGAAGACGCTCAAAATCTACCTTCTGAGATTATAGAAGAAGCCGCGCAATTGGCAATATGTTGGTCTCGCGCATGGGGTAGCGGTAGCGCCGCAGCAACCGCTTTCCACGCTCGACCTACGCAAGTCTCCAAACAAACCGAGAGCGGAGAATCTCTTGGCCGCGGTGCATTTGTTGTTAGGGGACAAAGAACTTGGTACAGAGACGTAGAAATGGAGATAGCCATTGGATTTGCAATTGTCAATAATATTCCAATTCCAGTATCTGGAACAGCAGAAGGAGTATCGAAACTATGTCAAAGATGGGCGATTATTAGGCCCGGGAGAGATAAGAAAGAAACCATTGCCAATAGAATCGCAAAAGCCACCGGACTAGCACAAGATGATGTTTTGGCAACCTTGCCTTCTGGTACTTGTGAAATTATTGATTATGGATTACTTGGCTGACTCAGGAAGTACGCTTTTCATCCCACTCTGGCTTTGTGATAGCGTATAGTTTGGCATCAACATAGTGATCGTATAGCCATTCTCTGTCTTTGGTAATCCCTTCTAATCTCATCCCTATTCTTTCCGCGATCTCGCAACTAGGAATGTTATCTACAGCAGCTTCGAGTACGAATCTGTGTAGGTATAAGTCGTCGAAGCAGTGTTCCATCAATCGAATACAAGATTTGGTCACGTATCCATTTCCAGTTTGGTTCTTGGACAACCAATACCCAACTCCTGCCCCCTTATTACCCCAATCTATCCAATTTAGGCTAATCGTTCCAATTATATTGCCATCTAAACGAATAGCGTAGATTATTCCCTCTCGCTTCTCATACTCTTCTAGACTCATAGAGATGAACGAATTTTCGTCCTCGATACTTTTTGTTCCATCTAACCATGGAAGCCATTCTCGGAGATATTCTCGGTTAGAGTCGACAACGGCGAACAGTTCTGCTGCATCGTCTTCGCCCACCAATTGTAAATCTAGGCCACTTTCAACATGAAGTTTCCTTGCTGGCCGAAAGTCTCCCGACTTTTGTGGGGCACCGCACCTACCAGCCATGAAATGGCGGCTAAATTCAGTGGTTTAGAGGGTTCGGATTCGGAACTGTGGCTAGGGTAACGATTCAAGCGTGAAGCGTCATCCGAGCAACATGGGCGACTCAGGGAGCGAGGGCAATTGGACATACGGAGATTATCTGCAATTACCCGCTTTGTTAGAACTTCAGGGAGAAAATAGAGGAGTAAGTCCTGATGAAATGCATTTTATCATCGTCCACCAAACCTTCGAACTTTGGTTCAAGCAGGTCATTCGTGAACTAACCGAAGTTCGCGATATTCTCGCACAAGACCACGTTCCAGAGGATGATATTCCAAGGGCAGTTGACCACCTTGGCCGCACAACCGAGATCTTTCGTTTGATGGCAAATCAATGGACTGTATTGGAAACTTTGACCCCTCAAGGATTCCTAGCATTCAGAGACGGACTTGGAACCGCGTCTGGATTTGAATCATATCAAATGCGTGAATTCGAAATCTTACTTGGTTTGGCCAATGAAGATAGATTGTATGGAATGGACCCAATTAGCACATTTCGCAAATTAGCAAAGAATTCACAAAGAGATGCAGCTATTCTTGCTCGCTTGGAAGATGTCGCCTCCAAACCGTCCCTCAGTGAGTCGTTGATGCGATGGGTGTCTAGAACTCCAATCATGGGTTCATTAGCTGGAAATGATGGCGACGAAGACGCAGTTGCAGAATATATCGAGACTCATCTAAATTCACATGAGAAAATAGGAAAGCAGGCCGCTGAACGAATGTCGGGGTATGGGGCTTCTAGTTCCGAAGAAGCGGCTGAGCGATTTGCAGCATCTCACCAAGGAGCTATTGATTTCTTGAAGCCAGATGGAAATGTTAGCCGCGCTCGCGCTGGATTATTATTCATAGAATCATACAGAGAATTGCCATTACTGACTTGGCCACGAACTCTAATCGATGCAATCGTAGAACTTGAAGAGTCGATGGTCAAATGGCGCTACTCACATGCCAGAATGGTAGAGAGAATAATGGGTAGAAGAATTGGAACCGGTGGAACTAGTGGTGTCGATTATCTAGATGCAACCTCTCAATATCGTATCTTCAAAGACCTCTGGGCAGTTAGAACCATACTTGTAAAACCTGATTTCAGGCCAGAACTAAAGAATGCGGAATTTTATGGTTATTCGTCCGAAAACTGAGGGATAGCGGCGACTTTCCCATCGCACCTTTCAAGGGGAGTAACTCACTCGCCTCGCCTGTGTCGACTCCGGTCATATGCGCATATGCGAGAACTCCCTTTGGTCGCTTTCGCGGAGCATTAGCCAATTACACTGCAGTTGAATTGGGGGCTTTGGCTGTAAAGGGAGTATTGCAAAGGGCCGGAATAGACCCTCTTAGCGGAATCATCGACCAAGTCTACATGGGCCAAGTGCTTCAAGCAGGTGCAGGGCAAGCACCTGCTCGACAAGTGGCAATAGCTGCAGGGCTACCATACTCAACCCCATGTACTACTGTCAACAAGGTCTGCGGTTCAAGTCTCAAGGCTGTAATGATCGCAGCAACAGAAATTATGGCTGGAAGATCCAATGTCATAATCGCCGGTGGAATGGAATCAATGAGTCAAGCACCCCACTTCATCCGTGGAGCAAGGCGTGGTGATGAAATCTCATTTGTAGAATTGACTGGAATTTTGAGTCATGATGGGCTAAAGGACGCTTATGATGGAACGATGATGGGAATTACTGGTGAGACCATCGCTGAAGAAGCAAACATCTCGCGTTCCCAATCTGACCAATATGCGCTTCGTTCTCACAACCTTTCTAACTCAGCATGGCAGAAAGGATGGCTTGCAGAAGAGTGTGTTTCTATGGATGAACTCAACCAAGATGAAGGAATTCGTATGGATACATCAATGGAAGGTCTCGCTGGACTTAGAACCGTTTTCAAGGATGATGGAAAAGTCACCGCTGGGAACGCTAGTCAGGTGTCGGATGGAGGTTCAGCGGTTCTAATTGCCTCTGAGGAAACCGCCAATGAAAATGGCTGGCCTATTCTTGCTAGAATAATTGATTATGTCACATCTGGGGTAGAACCTAACAGAGTTATGTCTGCACCTATACCAGCGATTCAAATGCTCTTGGATAGGAACCAGTTAGAAATTACTGATATCGATTTTTTAGAGCACAACGAGGCGTTTGCTGCAGCCTCTTGCGCGATTCAGAATGCATTTGACTTCCCCGATGAGAGATTCAATCCACATGGCGGAGCGGTATCGATAGGGCATCCACTTGGAGCGACCGGGGCACGTTGCCTAATGACTCTAACAAACGCACTTATTCGCACAAATAGCAATCGTGGAATTGTAACGATTTGTCTCGGCGGTGGTAACGCCGTTGGAATGCTAATTGAGGCATAAAATCGCAAAGAAATCCGCCCCCATAGGGGGCGAAGGCTGGCCGGTGGGCTAATAGGGGGCTCTTGGGTCGCCCGCCTCGATGGTTACTCCAGTACGGCAACACACTCGCTTCGAGAAGGCTCGAATCATAGGTGCACGAGCATTGCAAATTAGCATGGGTGCACCGCTATATGTATCTGAAGAAGAACTCCGTGTAAATTTCATGGAAGAACTAGTCCAACTCTATGGAAAAGATGATGCTCAAGTTAGATTCGTTTTAGACCCACTTAAGATTGCAATGCTGGAGTATGAATCTCACCGCATTCCAATCGACGTCGATCCCCACACTGAGGAAGAATGAGGACTCTACCGCTTATCGACCATTCAGAGGTGGTGAGCAATGCTTGAGAAAGTCGATACCAGGAGATTGACTGCTGGCCTGATCGTACTTACCTTTCTGGTAATTGCTGTTGGCGGTTTGATTAGAGTCTCAGATGCTGGAGAATCCTGTCCAGACTGGCCCACTTGCTTCGGAACATGGGGGTTCGACGTTAGCCCAGAGGAACAAGAAGCATGGTGGAATGAAAACCCCGATGAAACAGATTCTCGAGGTGAACACCATAGATATACCACTTTTGAGATATTCACAGAGTGGTTTCACAGACTATTAGCAGGAGCAATCTTAGGCCCTCTAGTTATTCTAAACTGGCTTGCCATTCGTCGAAATGAAGATGTTTCAACAAAAACGACTTTCGCATCTAACTTGGCTTTAGGACTAATCATTTGGCAAGGTGCTCTTGGTTGGCTAACGGTCAAAATTGACAATGTTCATTGGAGTGTGGCATTGCACCTTTCAAGCGCCCTCGCATTCATATTATCTCTAATTTGGTTATGGATTTGCATCAATCGTGACGAAGCAAATCAGCCATCTTGGTTGGAATTTGACCCAATTCTCGCTTCGAAGTGGAAGAGCAGAATTGCTTGGTTAGGGCTCAGTACTTTCACAACTGTTTTCGCCGGAGTTTTTGTTGCTACAACACCAGGTGCAGACCAGATATGTGGAGTATCTGGTGATGTGAACTCATGGCCTCTTTGTAATGGCGAACTATTGCCTGAAATAGTAGACCTAGAGAATCAGTCTCAAATTATCCATCGCTGGCTGGTTGCAATTGTAGCAGGTATTCTCCTAATCGCTTCTTGGTTCGTTAGAAGCGAACAAATTCAACACCAGCACGGAATGAATCTAAGAAATTGGATATGGGCAGCAAGTGGGCTATATTGTTTGAATATTGCAATCGGTGCTCTTTACATCATTTCTTGGGCACCCGAAAATGAGACATTCCGTGAAATGCTTTCTCTAATCCATCTGTTAGTGGGCAGTACATCATTCCTTACGCTAGCTACCTGTTGGCTGGCTATATCTGCGTTCGCATTACGAGACCCTGTACCTGAGACCTTATGATGAGTCGAATTGAAGGGTACACGCCCGAAGGGCGTGCTATGGATGAGAGTGGGAGTGGAGCCAAGGCTTGGCTCACTCTGACCAAACCGGGAGTTGTTGTTCTTCTGCAGATTACCGCACTATGTGCGGTATTATCTCACGATTTGCTTGAAGCATCTGGATTTTCTGAGATGGATTGGAATGAATCCATTCGTACTATGACGATTGTTTTCGTAGGAGGCTATCTCACAGCCGGAGGCGCTAATGCAATCAATATGTGGTACGATAGAGATATTGATCCAATCATGCAACGAACTTCAAAAAGGCCGATACCAACAGGTACTGTGAGTGCAAATGGAGCACTATATTTTGGAATCATTATCTCCGTAGCAGGAGTTGTTTGGTTCCTTGAATTTGCCAATCATGTAGCCGCTTTTTGGGCAGCATTTAGTATTCTATTCTATGTCTTCATTTACACCATCTGGCTAAAGCGAAACTCGGTTCAAAACATAGTCATCGGAGGTTTGGCAGGGGCAACTCCTCCTGTTATCGGTTGGGCTACTGCAGTAGGGAATTTGAGTATCAATATAGATTCAACGAGAGAGTTTTTGATTTCTATTTTTGATTTAGGCAGCTTGATGCCTTGGTATCTTCTACTGCTGATTTTTCTTTGGACTCCACCTCATTTCTGGGCATTAGCCCTATATCGCTCAGAGGAATACGACTCCGTTGGAGTTCCTATGATGCCTGGAGTTAAGGGTGCAAGAAGAACTCTTATTGAAATGAAGGTATACTCTATTTTATTGGTTTTATTAGCGGTTTTTGCACCCATGGCAATGGATGGAATGGATAGAGATGATACAATCTATCATATGTTTGGATGGACGGCAATTGTTGTCACTCTATGGTACGCTAGAACAGTGTTCATAATCGACCCAAATGAGCCTAGAACCGAGTCTGGACGGATTCCTACTGCGGCACGTTCTTTCTTTGTTTCAATGTTATATCTTGCTCTGATGTTTGCGATTGTTGTTGCTGCTAGCGCTGGTTTACAAGGTTCGATTCTGGGAGCGGTTTTGGCGGCTACTATGATTGTTCGAGATGAATGGAACTCAAGGGCGCCTTCATCGAAGATTTCAGCCTGAATTCAGGAAATCCTCAAACGCCTGCCCACTTGTTCGACACACGTGGTACGCGTCGAGCGGCTGGAGGGTCAAGAATGAATGAGCGAGAACTCATCTATGATTGGAACATCATAGACTATGAAATCAAGCGGGATTCGGCTAACCATCCGCATGATGTTTGGTTCGATGACGAAACTCTCAGAGACGGCTTACAAAGTCCAAGTGCGCGTAATCCAACGATAGAACAGAAAATCCAGTTAATCGATTACATGGAACGTCTAGGAATTCAGAAAGTTGACCTTGGCCTTCCCGGCGCAGGACTATTTCATGTCAATCACATAGATGCAATGCTTACCCACATGGGCGAGAATGATTACGAATTAAGACCGGGTTGTGCGGTTCGAACGGTTGTAGGGGATATTGAGCCGCTGGTAGATTTGCAAGCCAAGCACGAGAGGCAAATTCAGGCTAGTGCTTTCCTTGGAACTAGCCCCATAAGACAATTTGCCGAAGGTTGGACTATGGAGCGAATTCTGAGTACGGCTGAGAAAGCGGTTACATTTGCCGTTGATAATGACATCCCTGTGATGTTTGTCACAGAGGATACCACCCGTTCAAAACCAGAAGATATCAAGACGGTTTACACCAGAGCAATCGAATTAGGTGCAGACAGAATTTGTGTTTGCGACACCTGTGGTCATGTGACCCCTAACGGAGTTCGAAAATTGCTTACTTTCATTCAGGACGAAGTAATTCCTGACGCAGGAGTGAAGCGTAGAGATATCGAAGTCAATTGGCATGGTCATCAAGATAGAGGTTTGGGTGTTGCAAACAACCTCGCTGCTGTTGAGGTTGGAGCGGATGTTATTCACGGAACTGCGTTGGGAGTAGGAGAGAGGGCAGGAAATGCTCCACTAGATCAAACCCTGGTCAATCTCTCACTAATGGGAGTTATCAACAACGATCTCACCGCTCTAAATGAATACATGAGAAAGGCGCATGAATATGTCGAAGTCGCTCTGCCTCGGAATTATCCTATCTTTGGAGAAGATGCCTTTGAAACTGGTACAGGAGTGCATGCCAGCGCAGTAATCAAGGCGATGAAAAAGGGCGATCATTGGCTTGCAGACCGTGTATATTCAGGAGTTCCAGCCCAGGATTATGGCCTTCAGCAGGTTATTCGAATTGGCCATATGAGTGGACGCTCGAACATTATTTGGTGGTTAGAACAAAATGGTTACGAGGCAGATGGTGATTTAGTAGCTCATATGTTTGAGGTGGCCAAAAATCAACGCCGATTGATGGATGACGATGAAGTTCACAAAGCAATAGCAGATTACAAGCAAAACAACTGATTACATACTAATTTCAAACGATGCGCCAATCACCCATGCATCGGCAACGGCTAAAACCTCTACAACATCGAAGTCAACCCATGCGTACGACAGCGATGCTACTTGTTCTGATGCTTGTATCACCTGTCGGGGCATCTATTGGCGAAGGGCAAAATTACGATATTGACTTTGAGATAGATGGAGAGAATATCTTACCTACTTATTCTAGAGCTGTTCAGCTGGCATTTGATAGAGTTGAGAATCTCGATCAATACACCGATGACGAACTATCTCAAACAAACCAATGGTTGGTCGTTACCCAAATTCCAATCGATAAACAATCACTGACTTTGGCAAAACCAGAATCGGTGGAATCTGCATCCATTCTCAGGGGCGCTTACATTTGGTATTTTGATAATCCACTAGAGGCTATTGATAACCTAGAAATGTTGCTGCAAATTGGTCATATTGAATCCTATTCACCCTTGGTTGAGCGTCAAAAAATTCCTAGAAGCAATCCTAATGACCCCGAATTTTCCTCCCAATGGCATCTTGAAAACACAGGTCAAACCAATGGCCTTACAGGGGAAGACATCAATGCAACAAATGTCTGGAATAACTATCGTGGTGATGGAGTAGTGATTAGCATAGTCGATGATGGATTGGAACATTCACACCCGGATATAATTGACAACTACAATTCAACCTATTCCTACGATTGGTGTAATGGTGACAGTGACCCAACGCCAAACTCGTGGAATGGTCATGGTACCGCAGCCGCGGGGGTTGCGGCAGCAGTAGGCAATAACTCATTGGATGTTGCAGGAGCAGCATGGGAGGCAACATTAGCCGGATCCACTTTGATTGCATGCGGGTCTCCTGATAGTATGGAAGCTGATGCGCTTTCATTTAGAAACGATAAAATCGACATCTACTCAAATTCTTGGGGACCTTCTGATGATGGTTCAACACTTGCTGGACCGGGGCCGCTAACTTTAGCTGCTTTTGAAGAGGATGCCTATCAAGGAAGAAAAGGTTTGGGCAATACAATTACTTGGGCTGCAGGTAATGGCTTAGGTAGTGATGATGATGCCAACAAAGACGGATATGCCAATAGTCGATTTACCATAGCTGTGACCTCAGTAACACACTTAGGCGAACAATCATATTATGCAGAACCTGGAGCAAACATTCTAGTTGCAGCACACTCCAATGGCGATGGTGAAGGAATAACCACAACAGACATTGTTGGTAGTGGCGGTTATACAACTGGGAACATCACCAACAACTTCGGGGGAACTTCAAGCGCAACACCGTTAGCATCAGGGGTCATCGCCTTAATGTATGATGCTAATCCATTTTTGACATGGAGAGATGTTCAAGAAATTCTGGTTCACACCTCACGAATGAATGATCCTAGTGACCTATCCTGGAATACAAATGGGGCAGGGCATAATGTTTCTCACAAATACGGTTTTGGCGCCATAGACGCAGGTGCTGCAGTCTCTCTGGCAACAAATTGGACTTCACTTGACCAAGAACTAAACAGAACATACGGTCCTTTCATAGAAAATCTCAGTATACCCGACGGGAACTCTTCTTGGAGCACCTTTCCAATCACAGTTAGTTCACAATTATCGATAGAAAGTATTGATGTCATTGTTGACATCGATCACACATACCGTGGCGATTTAGACATAATCTTGGAATCACCATACGGTACTGAATCTTGGCTAGCAGTTAGCAATGGGGATTCAAACAATGATTATTCGGATTGGCAATTCAATACCGTTCATCATTGGGGAGAATCGAGTCTAGGAATATGGAATTTAAAGGTCAGAGATGCCGCTTCAGGAGAAACTGGCGTCTTCAATTCATGGGAACTGATTTTCCATGGAGTAGATAATGACCCTGACCATGATGATGACGGTTTAACTGATGAAAACGAAACTCTGATTTGGGGAACCGATCCTTTTGATTCGGACACTGACGATGATGGTTTATCCGACTATGATGAAGTAATAATTTACGGAACAAATCCTCTCGCCATTGATTCGGATACTGACGGGTTAACCGATTTACAGGAAGTCAATACACATGGGACAAATCCACTGAATTCGGATACTGATAATGACGGTCTTTCAGATGGTCAAGAGCTAAATTTCTGGGGCACTAATCCTTTAGAATACGATCCGGATGCAGACGACGATTTGTTTTATCATTTCCAAGACTGTAATGACAACAACCCCGATGTTAATCCTGGTACCTATGAGCGATTAAATGGAATTGATGATAACTGTGACGATTTCACTGATGAGGGATTCAATTTTACTGACATAGACTCTGATGGCCTTCTAGATTGGCCAGAATATCACGTACATGGAACTGATTTCGAAGACTCTGATACTGATGATGATGGATTGAGTGACGGAGTAGAGATAGAGACTCACGGATCAGATCCTTTGACATTTGACCCTGATCAAGATGAAGATGGGTTCCATTGGTTCCTTGATTGTGATGACGGAGACGAATACCGTAACCCTGCCTTACCTGAATTGCTTGACAATATAGACAATGATTGTGACCTTGTAATTGATAATGGATTTTGGGATTTAGACTCTGATTTAGATGGTTTGGATGACTATAATGAATATCATAACATTACAAGCAATCCATATGATGGAGATACTGATAATGATGGCTTACCTGATGGGCTAGAGGTTAACGGCTATGGATCAAATCCACTCTGGGCGGACCCAGATGAGGACGGAGATGGATGGTACTGGTTCCAGGATTGCCAAGATGATGACGCTGAAAGGGCTCCATTGCTTCCAGAATACCTGGATAACAAAGATAATGACTGCGATGACAGAATTGACGAAGACTTCTATGATCTGGATTCTGATTTAGATGGATTGAGAGATTACGATGAGTATCATAATCTCTCAACTAATCCGAATAATCCTGATTCAGATGAAGACGGAATGAGTGATGGGAAAGAGGTAATTGAAACAGGTACCAACCCATTAATTTTCGATCATGATAGAGACAATGATGGCTTCTATGCCTTCGAGGATTGCGACGATTTGATTGAAACCATTAACCCAGACGCAATTGAGTCTTGGAACGGATGGGATGATGATTGCAACGAGATAGTCGACGATGAATTAATCAGAGAAGACCTAATTTTATCGACCCCAAGTCAAACTAGTGCTCTTACTTGGGATTCTGTGAACAACTCAATAAGAATTGAAATTCATGGAATACCCCAAACAGTGGATAAGGAAATTATCTGGGAGATTGAAGGAGTCCCACTAACTAACAACATAAGCGAAAATAGTCAGATATTGGTTCTAAACCAAATTGATTGTGAATCCGAGGATTGGGATTTGGCTGAGATTCTATGTACAGAGAGAAGTGGATTAAGAGAACTGAACGTTACAATTACAGATTCTGGATTTGAAACAACACTTCAATGGACGATTCAGGTAGATGTCTATATTCCTCCAAAAACATTAGTTGAATCCCTGTTTTCTTTCTTAGGAAGCACACTTGGTATTGTGGTAGTTATTGTTATTTTATTATCAACAATTGGTGGAGTTGCATTAGTTGGGATAAAGATTCGTGAAAATAGGTTGATTGCAGAAGCATATGCAGAATTCAAGGTAGAATTAAATCCACAAGGAGCTAAGTCAGAACTAGGAGGGACCGAATTACCGGCGGCTCCCGACTTATCCTCTTTACTGGAGATGCACAGCTCCAATTCAACATCCGCAACTGAATCTATCCCCATGCTTGAATCAACCAAAATAGCCCAACCCCTACAGGCTGAAGAAATACAAATGATTGAGGCTTCGCCAGTTTTAGTTCCAGCAAATTCTGTGAATGATGAGTTTTCTTCAGAAGAAGCATGAGTATCAGGCTTCATCGGCTTCTTCTTCAGCTGTCGATGGATTGTTTTCCCCCCATTCTGCATCCGGAGAACCACCCTCCCATTCTCCTTCTACAGATATGTCTTCGATCTCGTCATCATCACGCCAAGGCGGCTCTCCATCCGTACCACTCAAAACCAATACCCCTTCGTCATCTAAACGACGTTTTACTGTCTTTATTCCCTTTGAAATAGGCAGAAGATGACCTATAGGAGTGCCTGTTGTGACAAATGGATGTGTGGCAGTGCAAATTAGCAAACCATCCGTTGGAGAACGAATTTCCATCGAAACTCCAGGATGTTCTGGATCTGAAACTGTAGCAACTAATTCGTTCTCCTCAACCCAAGAACCCGCCGGAGTTAGAACATCGAGTAAACCGCCATAATCTGAACGAATCCAAACTGAACCTGACGCAAGTAGTCTAAATCTTGGTCTATTTGAATAGCCAGGTATAACCTTTAGACTTCTCAATACGTTGAGAATGCCATACATCGCAATCTGGATTGATTCAGGATCGGCTTCATCCGCACCACCTCCTTCATAGGTAATACAACTAATGTCTGCATCGTCCGCAGTTCTTCTTAACGACCCCTTAGGCCCTTCACTGTCAAGTATAACTTCGATTCCGAATGAACGAGCTGCTCTGTTACTTGATGGGTTTGCTAAGTTAGCTCTTATCTGAGGCATATTAGTACGGCCTAAAGCCGCGGTGTGCAAATCAACAATGTGGTCTGACTTTGAAAATATATCATTCCATAATCGATTTGCAACTCTGGAAGTTGTATTGGAATCTTCTTTTCCAGGGAAGAATCGATTTAGATCTCTACCGTCTGTCATGTATCTGATTCGGCGACGGTATCCTGGCATATTCACTATTGGAATAATTCTAATCGTACCAGCAACAGTTGCTGGATCTATTGATTTATCAGGTCCCAAAACCGCATGTGATTGCAGGTAGGTAAGTGCAAGAGGACCCACTAATTCATTTCCATGAATTGCACCTATCAAAGTTACAACAGGACCTGGTCTAGAACCATGAACTACAGTAATTGGTATAGGCCAAGACTCTCCAATCTCTACATCCATCAAATCGTATTCGATTTGTCTAATGGTTCCGGGTTTCACTAATTTGCGTCCAATTCTATGGGATTTCCATCCGTTAGAACGAGCCCAAGTTTTCGGAGTGCTGCTAGGCTCTTCCAATGCTTTCTCAATTTCCTTTCTTCGACTATTTGGAATTTGATTCGAGACTTTTATTGGCTGATGGCGGCGCCTCTTTGCCCTTGGAACCCTTACGTTCACGTCCTCATTTTTCGGGGACTTAGGTGCCTCTTCGGAATCTACCAATAACTTCCTGTAGGGTCCACCAAATAAGAGGATTAGCATTGAGGGATTGAGTGATTCGTACTAGTGAAATCAGAAATTTATGTAGTCTTTCGCCGACTTGGGATAAGCAATGAGTGACCAACCTGAGACCTCCGTACAGGAATTACATGCTGCAAATAGCATCTGTTTTGGTTGCGGACCATCGAATCCAGAAGGACTTCAAATTCGTTCCTTTAGAAGTAAAAATGGCCTGATAATGAAATTTAATCCATCATCCGAACATCAAGCATTTCCGGGAATGATAAACGGAGGCATCATTGGAACTTTGATGGATTGTCATGGTAATTGGACAGCTGCAATCGCACTAATGGATCAATCCGAAGATTTAGAACCACCCTGTACAGTAACAGCGAATTATAGTATCAAACTTCGAAGACCCACTCCTTTCGGACATGAAATAATAGTAACTGGTGAGGTAATCGAACTGGCTGATGATAGAGCAAAAGTCAAGATGGAATTAACCTCTGATGGGAAAATATGTGCCATTGGAGAGGGGCTATTCGTTGCGGTAAAAGAAGGGCATCCTGCATACCATCGATGGAATTAGTAAGTAAAGTTCTCAGAACAATAGTATATACACCAAGTTGCTCAATTAATGGTCATGATGGATGAACTTGTGATGGTTCTACAACTCACTATTGCAGTTGTGATAATTGCAGTTTGGATATTCAGACCAAGACTAGAAACCGATTTCCGTGCTGGAAATGCAAAGAATATTGTTGAAGAATTTGCAATATACGGATTGCCAAAGTGGTCAGTA
>PANM01000042.1 GCA_002708385.1 Methanobacteriota archaeon
GTATATCAAATGGATTTGGAGGCAAACGAAGTTTGGAGATCAAGTCTGCCAGGGACGATAGACGGTAAACTGCGGGGGCTTGAAACTGCAATTTCAATTTCCCAATCAAAAAATTCTCTAAGCCTCTGGTATGACAATGGATTGGTAGTAGATATATCCTTAGATTCTGGCATCGAAATCGATAGAAGAATCTTACAAATCCCAGATAGAATTGAAAGGGTTTTTCATTCGGGGAAATCCCACCTCCTGACTCTAGCAGGAGGTGGTTTTCTAATTTCAGATGGAGAGCAGATACTGGAGTCTTACTCTACTCCAGGGCCATTATTTGCAGCTAGAATAAGAAATGAAGAGTGGGAATTTACAGGCTGGCGATTCGATGGCCGATTAAGCGATTTAGGCTTTGAGATTTCATCTAGAGAAGAACTAGGAGTAGGGTTTGTTGGAGACAAGGTTCTTACGAACGATGGGACGTTGTGCAAATTTGCAGTTACTCGTTCTTGACAGTATATCCACACTTACCGCATGACTTACGATCTTTGTGAACCGCCAAGAAAACTCCGGGGCCACAATTAGGCTCTGGGCAAGTCTCTTTTCGAATCAATTTACCATCTTCGATAGAGTATTTCGACCACTTAGCATTAGCATTTGGGCTGTCTGACATCACTCATTCCCTCCCTCTTCTGTTTGTTCGGTAGAATCTTCTTTCACTTTCGAAGAATGTAATGCCTCGTGGCGAGTGTGAACATATTCGGGTTCGAGGGTCGCCGCTTCGGCGTCCCCATAAATCAGGGCGATTCCAGTAGTTTGAGAACGACCAAATCGAGTATTTACTTCTTTAACAAAAGTTAGTTCCTTCTTTGAACCAGGCTCCGCCTTGGCTGCTGCTGCTACCATTTCCGATAGTGTTGGCGTTGCAGCCTTAGAGTGCTCCCAGCGGAAGGTAATCTCGACTCTATTAAGCAATGGATTTTCTTTTCTTTCAATAATTTCCATCTCAATTCACTCCTTATCTGATGTTCACCTTAAGCGCATATGAACCGGGGTCACTGATGTTCAGTCGTTGAGCGACCTCAGAACGCGTAGGGTGCATAATTACGACATATCCTGACCAATCTGTAGTTACTGGTGCAGATGGACAATGCATACATTGTGGAGGGTCGCTTTTTTTCTCCGGGTCTGGGAGTATCCTATTACACTCTCCACAGGCGAACGATTTAGGCATAATTAGTCACCTCTAGTTAGCCAATCATGTCCACCTAGGCCTGCCATCTTACAATTTAATCCAATTTTACTTGAACGTGGGTCGTTTTGATTGATGGCTTTCGATACTATTCTCGAGCGGACGTATGACCCCTCCTCGATATGTTTGCCTGATTGAGAACCCTCGATTCTTCGAATCCCCATATTAACTTGCACTGGTTCGTCCAAAATCTGGGACTTGTGAAGTAGTGCCTCGATTGGACCAATGCGCACGAAAGCACCATACTCTGAGACTTCGGAGACTGCACCATCAACGACTTCATTGGCTTCCATCGTAAAATGTAAAGCTTTGAAGCGAACTCTTTGGTAAATTGCACCATCTCCGTGGATGATTTTTCCACGGCCTACTGTCTCGTGATTGTAGGTTAGAAGAGTATAGTTTTCGTCTTCGTCAAATCGACCTTCAAAAGCACCATGTGCCAATTCATCGATATGATCCTCCAACTTGCGTCCTTTGCGGATATATTCTGCAGGTATTCTAATGGTGTCTTCCATTGTTACTAAGCTGTACATTCGGTTTCCTCCAATCGCCGGACCGCTCCGAGGTCAGTCGGAGGAAAGGCAGGTTAACCCTCCCGTCCCTCATCGGCTATGCCTCCAGAGGAGAGGTCCGTGCATTCCGCCGACCTACGACTCTGCTATAAGCGCAACGGATAAGATTTGGAGTAAAACTGAGGGCTGACTAGATTGCAATTATGCTCAGACCGTAGGTCTGAATGAGAGTTTGTCCCTAACCTTCAAGTGGCTTGGAAAGCGCAACTTTGTCGTTGATGGGTATGCTGGGTCGGGGCTTTAGTGATTCTTCCAGGTATAAATCAGTCATGATTGTAGTTTGTTTCCTACTTTTTTCGTTATCACCAATGTTATCGTTGAACACAAATAATCCCACAATTTTGGCCGATTCAAATGATGAAACTGCATTTACAGGGACAGTAGATCCTTGGGTTGATGGAGGACAACCTTGGCCTCAGTCAGCTAGATTTGGGGAAAGAACTTCGCAAGGACCTGCACATTCCCCTAATGGAGGGGCAGGAACAGGAGACCCTGGAAATGCAAGCGTCTTGATGTCAGTAGTCGACCCAGTTGTAAATTGGGTTTACGGAACTTACACAGAGGGCACCGATTCATTAGGCACTCCCATTGCAAATTTCGAAAATCAAATAATTTCCACACCAGAATCCGAAAGTAGATGTGGCGGAGAATCTTTATTTCTGGTTTTAATTCAAACGGACAATAATGGAGATAGTCAAGCGAAAATTATTGAGGGCGAAGATGCTGAATTAGTATGGGAAGTAGATTTAGGGCAGATTGACTTGGTCAAATCGTCTCCTGTAATCGTCGACATAGATGATGACGGAATTCAGGAAATGATTCTTGTTTACGATTCGGATGGTTCGATAAAAGTAGATGCCTACTCGCCAAGATTACAATGTTCAGTCACCGGTTGGTCACCAGGAGGTTCCAAAACTAGTGAATTGCTTTGGACTTGGAGCGATAGTGAATTGAAGATTAGTGCCAATCCGACTAGTTCCACTAATGGATTATTTGGAAATAAACCAACAACCCAACCTTTGCTAGCAGACCTCGACCTTGACGGTGATGCGGAACTCGTCCTAGCTACTACTAACGATGACCAAGAACCCGTCGTTGTTGCGCTACCGCTAGCAGCAAATGGTGCTCCGATTCCTCTTTGGCAATCTACTCTTGGAGATGGAACCCATCCCTCAGATCCAGCTTTCGCTCAAATAGACGATAGTACCGGCTATGTTCTGCTAACAACAATACAAGAGTCTAGTGGAGCAATGTGGGTTTGGAAATTAGATTCTTCTTCTGGTGATAAAAGATGGTCTGGACTAAGCCTATTCAACTTAGATGGAAACAACGACATTCCACATATCAGACTGCCCGGTCCAATTATTGCAAATTTAGATGCGGATGAAACTCCAGAAATGATAATTACAATTCCAACTGATGGAGATGATTCTTCCTCCACAGATGGAGCAGAATTTCGGGGACTGGAGATTGACGATGGTAGCGAAATTTGGTCTATTGAAGCAGTAAATGGTTACGCAGACGCCCCCCCCCTAGCCATTGATACTGATGAAGATGGAGAAATTGACCGCGTTTGTTGGGTGTCTTGGCATCAAGAAACCACAACTAGACATGGGCACACGGGTTGTCACGATGTATCAGGAACCAATCCCTCTCTAGAGTGGGAAAATGACATAGATCCCGACGGTGGATGGAACGATGGCATCGCAGTATCTCAGCCAATATGGATGGATATAGATGGAAGTGGCGTACCAGAGTTATTAGTTGCTTATGGTAGAAATTTATGGGCTTGGGATGGAGATACAGGAACCCGGGCCGCTATCAACGATAATTGGAACAATGAGGTAGAACTTGACCATCGAACATGGTCATCACCTTCATTGGCGGATATTGATGGAGATGCTACAATTGATATCATCATAGGAGATTCTGTAGTATCTAATGCAATTTCTGATATTCGGCCTCTTTTGGACGGGCGTGGTTTAGAATTCAACCCTAGCGCACCTAATCCAGGTGAGCAAGTGACAATCACAGCATTCTTCGAAAATGCTGGAACTGCGGACACAGACAGAGCAGTAGATGCAATGCTACTCGCCGATGGCGTAGAAATTGCTCGATATAGAACAGAGACGATAGAACCAACTGACCCCTCGGGGAGTGCTGGATTCGAATCTTTCTCCGTAGACTGGTCAGGTGGGCTCGGCGAATATAATTTCGAATTAGTTCTTGACCCCTACCAAAATGTCACTCAATCTAGATATGATAATGATGCTCAATCTACCACACTGACGATTGTACCACCTTACAACGCAACATTTGAGATGCCTACAAACCCCGTAAGAGTTAACCCCGGCGAATCGACAATTGCTCAACCAACTGTGCGTTCCACTGGTCGCTTGGCCGGTGTATGGACCCTTGCAGTGGATTCGAGTAATTTGCCTTCTGGATGGACATGGGCCCCCCAAACACAAGGAGGCACTGAATCTATCGAAATTTCGGCCGATGGAACTTGGACTCCCTCTATCTCAATCAATGCGCCACCGAGTGCAGAGGGTTCAGATGCAGGCTATCTTACACTTACATTAACTTTAGACGAGGATGAAAATGTAAGCGTGACTGGAATATTACCTGTTGAAGCCAACAGAACTAGGGGTATTTCGATAAGAGGCCCCTCAGGGACTACTGCAAGCACAGGTTACGGTCTAATCGGAGAATATGCTAAATCATGGTTAATTGTAGAGAATTTAGGTAATGCCAATGAGGATTCAATATCCCTTACTTGGGATGTGACTGCCTGGGAAGACGATACTGGAGAATTCCTAGGCCTATTCGATGAAGAAGGAGCCGAAATACCCGCATTAACATTGCTTGCAGGTGAGCAAAAGGTAATCTCAGCAAGAGTATTAATTCCCTCAGATGCTTCGGTGGGAGATAGTGTGTCAACATCTCTTACGATGTGTGTCGGAGTTGAACCAGAAGAGGCTTGTCAAACCGTAGATCTACAATTTATTTCAGAGGGAGTAGTTTCCGAGACTGATCATCAAAGAAGCGTACCTGGAAATACACTTCATTGGACAATTACAACTGATTTGCCTGCGAGTACAGGAGCCTTAGATTGGAGTTTATCAGAAGCAGGCATGGGCGTCGAGGACTGGATTTGGAGCGGTTCGGGCTCTTTAACGGTAAATGGAGATGATATCACGTTACAAGGAACCCCAGGTTCTCGAGTTTCTGGGACTCTATCATTGGAGCTCCCAGTCGATGCACCACCCGCATTCCATACCTTTTCTGATTCCAGTAACCTAGGTGCAGATTATTCGCTTAGAATATCTGTAGAAGTACTACAAATATACAGATCTTCCTTGACCCTTGTATCCCCTATTCAATCCCCCTATATGGTAGAAGTCAATCAACCGATACCCGCAACTGTAAGGTTGTACAATCCAGGTAACGGAGAAGATACATATGCTATGTCACATGCTTTGCTACTTGATGAAAATATAACCGAAGACCCTGGGATTCAAGTTACCTTTAGCAATCCACTAATTACACTGAGTGCTGGAAGTTTGAGAACTCTACCTGTTGAGATTATTCTTCCAGAAAGTACACCAGCAAGAATTCCAGTTAATATCATAATTTTGATGACTTCCCAAGGAAATGCTTCAATTTCAGATTCTGTGACTTTGACTCTCGAGGCTAGACAAGATCATCGGTGGGAAATTGCACTAAATTCAGTTCTTGGTGAAGTAGAAGACAAAACATTCGCTGTAAACCCTGGAGACTCATTCATAATTGAGGTAAATGCAACCAATATTGGAAATTTAGATGATGACATATCGATATCGGGGTCTGGAGTATTAAACCTAGAAGGAGCAGATTCAGAAGACCAGTGGACGATTTTTGGTGATAATGTATCCAATGTTCCTGTCAATGAATCCGCAAAATTAGAATTGATTGTTGAAGTGCCTCTAGGTTCTTGGAATGGTACTACTTTCCAAGTTTCTAGTTCAGCTTATGCTTATGATGTTGAGATTTTTTCATTTACATTCATTATTGAGGTTTCTCACATAACAGGCTGGAATGCAATCGCTATCGATGCCGACTTAGAAATTGAGCCTGAAGGTTCGCAAGTTTCTCTGACAATTGTCCAAGAAGGAAATTCCCCTACTAGACCATACGTTAGCGTTCAGATAGATTCAGAGGGATGGGGTGTGCAAACTCCTGGGGATTTACCCACTCTCGAACCTGGTGAAACTGCCAACCTAGATTTATTCATAACGCCACCTTCAACAGCAAGACATGGTAAGTCTGTGGAGTTACTTGTCAGACTAAGGGAGGGAGATGGTAGTAGCCAAGAATCCATTACTATTCCATTAAGAGTAGCACAAATTCATAACTTCACTTTAGAGAATACAGGAAATTGGATAGTTTCACCAGATGGTGGTTATCCAAGTGCTGAGTTACGAAATTTTGGAAATGCCCCAACTACCATTACCCTAGAGGTGTTTAGTCTTCCTCCAGGATGGCAAGTCTCCGGCCCGGCAAACGTTGTGATCGGAGTTGGAGAAGTGATTGGAGTTCCTATCGAAATTATTCCTTCCGCTGATTGGGATGGATCTACGAAAACCATTCGAATTGATGCTCAAGATGAAGCAGGAAATCAAGACCAGATACTATTAGATACTCAGTATGAAGATTATTCATGGGGGTCATCTCCAATAATTGTAGCCACAGATGGAGATAGTATCCTCCTAAATATCCATGGTACGTCACCCGATTCTTCTGTACTAGATGATGTACAATCGACTTTGGAATGGGATTTACAAGGAGGTTGGGCTTGGCAAGCAAACTCTCCGGGAAGTGAATTAATCATAGATTCAAAGTCGACCCTTCCTTATGTCGCATATGTAATTGAACCTGCCAGTAGATTTGCCACTTGCTCGATTAGTGGGCCTTATTCGTCCATTTTTGCAGAATGTAGCATTTCAAATGGAACAGAAGATTTCAGTTACACAATGTTGTTAATTGACGATGAGGGAATGATGTTGGACTCAATTGAGGATGAGGTGGCGGCAAACACCGTAGGACAAGTCAATCTAAGTACATCTTCGTGGAATCCAAATCCCGGTATGAGGAGTCTAACTTTACGACTTTTGGATGAAAGAGGTTTTGTCATCAAAGAGGAGAGTGCCATGTTTGAGATACGGACCTCTGATTGGAATGTCGGGTTAGTTCTAATCGAATTAGACGGAGAAGGCCAGAACCAGAAAATCGTAATTACCACGAAAAGAGAAAATTATCATTTATTGACTGATGCAGATTGTAATCTGTTGATTACCTCTGGTAGTCACAGCGAAACTCATGAAGTAGTTTTCACTGATAATTATCCGCCAAAGCCAGAATTCGCTAGGCCATCATTAGATGACGCACCCGATGGCACAGAATTGTTTGTGACCCTTCAGTGTGCCTTCCCTTGGGATGAAGATTCAGATGTTAGCGATAATCAGGCAACAATTATCCTCTCGGGAGGAGCAGTTACCAACCAAGGTGGATTTGAATGGGGTACTGCATTGGTTTCAGCAATTCTTGTGATGGCGTTAGCTTCGGCAATTGCATGGATAGCCCACAATCAAAGAGAGAGGAGAAAATTATTGGATATGACAGAATCAATCCTCAATAAGAAAAAGCAAGAAACTAAGCTTCCAAAACCACCTTTGCCTTCTGAAAATTTGGTCGAAGAAAGTATTCAAGAAAAATCAATAATTGAAAATAATGAAAAGATTATCTCTAACCAAATTGTGGAGGAAACTCCAGAAGTTGTTGAACGACAATTAGACGACTTTGAGAGCAGGTTGAAGCGTTTGACCGGCGACGACTGAACACAGGTGCTAAAATGAACCGCTACATCTCTCCTAGTCCATTCCATACTTTTGAGCCTTTAAGGCATGACCCACTAGAATTGATTCCGTCAATTCAATCCTCACAAGGAGGAGACCATACAGAAATAAAATCGTTAGAAGCGATTCCCTCGTCAATTCTTGAATTAGAGGAGGGAGAAAATCCAATCATGGATCCTGCAATGATGTTATTCCTATGTTCAGTCGCTTGGAAAGGTGACGGCAGAATGCCGGAACCACTAGACAGAGGAGTTAGTAGAGAAAGGATAGGAAGATTCCCGATTGAAGGAGGTAATGCGATAGAATATCTACTAAATCATACAATTGAAAAGAGTGATGATGGCCTTCATGAATTACTTGCAAAACTAA
Organism: Methanobacteriota archaeon; assembly: GCA_002708385.1. Classification (GTDB taxonomy): domain Archaea; phylum Thermoplasmatota; class Poseidoniia; order Poseidoniales; family Thalassarchaeaceae; genus MGIIb-O1. The sequence goes on from PANM01000042.1 coordinate 8,079, forward strand.
CTCTTGGCCTAGATGAAGAATTTCTTGGAGAAGGAGGATTTTCTTCTGGCATGGGCGGGTTGGAATTATGCGGCTGGCTTGATTCAAGGGATGTGACTAATCTCCGTCAAGCAATCCAAAAAGGCAAATGGGCAGTTGACCCAAGTGAACCGTTAGATGGTGGAGTTGCCGATGCTTTTCGACATCTAACTATCATTTTACGCGGCGCAGAAAAAAGAAAGTGCGGTATTCTGATGAGGAGACATTCCTAAAACTAGAATTTTTGGCGAGTTAATCTTTCAAACATATCTGCATAAAGAGTTGAGGTTTGATCGATAATTGACTGTGGTAAAGCAGGAATTGGTGGCTCTTCAGTTCCTGCCTCTCTCGCCGCGTAAAGTTCAGAGTGATGACCGGTCTCTAGGTAATGACCTCTGACAAATTCTTTCGAAAGTTGAACGATCTCTCCCTTGTCATATGCTTCGGCATCCCACCATCTGTCTTCATCCAATGTTCCGAATGAATCCACCAAGACCGGAACTCTGCCTTCGCCTAAGGCAAATTCTTTCTTTCCATCAACATGAATTAATCCACGCTTTGCAGCCTCTGTTTCGATTATTTCGTCTACCTTGACAACAATTTCGAGAATTGAGTCAAATTCCTCGTCGGTAAGATTGGAGATTTCTAATGCCTCTGCTCTATCGAGTAACCTATCGAATTTTTCGAATTTGGTTGATACCTCTAGGTATGGCTTTGGAAGTTTCACTCCTTCCTCTAGTACAGTTCCAGGTTCAAATCCAAATTCTTCAGCTGGGGCGTCGCCCCTTGCATATCTTCTCCAACCGCTACCTGCAAGATAATGTCGACAAATCACTTCCAATGGGACGAAGACATTTACTTGGTCTCTCGATATTGCACCCGGCTCACGAATTACGTCGAATCTTCTCGCTAAAACCCGATCAGGGGCATTCATTTCTACAACATGAGTGTCACAAATTCCCGCTTCTTCCACAAGTTTGAACCAATGGCAAGAAGTTCGGTTTAGTGACTCTCCCTTTCGGGGGATTAGGCTAGGGATAATTTGGTCAAAGACACTAATTTGGTCAGTATACCTAAATTCAATGATATCCGGGTCATCAGTACTCCAAACTTGCTTCACCTTACCATGGTAAATCATCTCGCCCATATCCTCTCGACCGTTGAAAGACAACCATGAACATTACTAATGACAACACTGAAATTTATTGAGAAAATTAAAGCAAAAATCTCTAAGTTACACGGGTCGGTTCTATAGCCTAACTTCTGCCTGCTCAGTTTGTGAATAGTGCATCTCCGGGTATCGAGAGGATTTTCTCTTGGTCATCATTAGACCCCAAATCTAGGGTTGTACTTCTAGTCTCTATATTGTTAATCTGCTCAATCCCACATTCAAGCGGACAAGAGACAATCACGGGATGGAACGAGGCCGAAAGTTGGACAGAAAATGACCTGAATGCGGCAGTTATCCATGGAGAAATAGTATGGGTTTTCGGAGATTTTGGAACTGTCCGATTCAGCGAAGACTCCGGCGCAACATGGCAAAATCATACTAATTTAGGAGATGTTCACTTAATCTCAGCAGACTCGTACGAGAACTCTATGGCCGTATTATCTTCTGATGGGATAATCTACATGAAAGATAGTTTTGAATCTGAATGGATTACCATAGACTCTAGCCAAACGGGAATGAAGAGTATCGCATTAGCAGGAGAAGAATCTCTGATAATTGTAGGAAATGAAGGGGCTATTTGGCATTATACAGGTCAGACTTGGTGGAATCGAACAACAAGTTTCACTGAAAACCTGCATGATGTTGACTTCAACGGAGATGAAGATGGATTGGCTGTTGGTAATGGTGGAACAATTCTTGCTACAGATAATGGTGGAACAACATGGGATTACAGAGAGGCTCCAGACCCAGAATCTTCAATCGTTTCTGTATCTTACTTCAATACTTATCGCATGTTCGCAATAAGTAATTCTGGGCAGATCATATACTCAACATCCCCTGGTGGATTTGAGTGGCAATTAAGAGAAATTGAATCCGCTGGATACAATACAACACTCGCGACTAACCTTTCTTCCATTGATGTGGTCTCATCCTCAAGAATTCTATTCACAGGACCAGATGGATATCTAGGCCTAAGTCTTGATCAAGGCTTGAATGTTGAAAGAAACATTCTACCTGTTGGGGTAAATCCCTCCTTCAATGACCATGCTATGTTCGACTACGTAGTAGGCATAGTTGTCGGTGATTCAGGTGTCATCCTGTTTACTGATAGAGCAGGGGAAAACGAAGATATTGGTTTCCAAATCCCCGATTACAATAATTTTGGAGAGTTCGTCGAATATGCAGATGAGATGTTATTAGCTGGATTTATTGCAACAGTAAAGATCGTAATATTCGGAATTATGTTTGGATTCGTAATTGGAGTAATTCTAGCGATGTTGAAAACAGCACCTACATCTTTCAAAAACCTACTAGAACGATTTTCTACAAGTCAAATCAAAGGATTTGGAGCTATTTGTTCAGTGTTTGCATTATGGTTAATTTACTCTGGAATGAGTAGGTTCCCTGAATTACAATTGAATGGAATAGAGTACATTTTCACTCCTGTAGGTGACCCTAGGGGATTTGCTATGTTTGGACTTGGAATTGCAATTTTTGTTATTTCAATTCAATTTATTTTCGCCGATGAAAAATTGACTGGACCGTTGTTTAAAATCAGACCATTAAATTCGTTAGCAACCGTCTACACAGATTTCTTCCGAAATACACCGCTGATTGTACAATTTATGTTCATTCACTTCGGACTGAGGTTGGGTATGAGGATTCAACAAGTTTTGGAAGGCACCCTTGGAGACCCAGGTATAGATGGGCTTGACTACTTCTTCTATGGCGATCGCACCTTCCTTAGTGCAATTTTCACTCTAGGTCTTAATTCAGGAGCATACCAATGTGAAACAATTCGAGGTGCGATAGCTGCGATTCCAACTGGTCAAATGGAAGCATGGCGAAGCATCGGATTAACCTATATGGGAACAATGAGATTAGTTATAATGCCACAAGCAATTCGAATTTGTATCCCACCAATCGGCAATGAAATGGTGAATTTAGTATTGAATTCATCACTCGCGATGGTAATTGGTTATTCTGAACTTTCAAGACAAGGGAAACTGATGATTGCGACCACTTTCCAAATATTTTCAGCTTGGGGATTGGTTATGGTATCTTATTTTGTGGTCACTTGGACACTTGCCTTACTTCTTCGAAGATTAGAAGAGAAAACAAAAATCCCAGGGTTGGGTATTTCAGGAGGTGCTTGAATGGGCGATGTAGTTCTCTCAATTCGTGATTTACACAAGATTTACCCAGGCGGAGTTCATGCAGTAAGGGGAGTGTCTTTCGATGTCAGTAAAGGAGAATCAGTTGCAGTAATCGGATCTTCGGGTTCCGGGAAATCTACTGTTCTCCGATGCATCAACAGATTGATTGAGCCCACCGAAGGAGCAATCGAACTACGAGGAGAACAGATTAACACACCTGGTGCAAATGTAAACGAGGTTAGAAGTAGAATAGGAATGGTATTCCAGTCATTCGAATTATTTTCTCATTTGAAAGTATTAGACAATGTAACTCTAGGTTTACGGCACGTTCGCGGAATGAGTAAGTCAGAAGCAGAAGCAGTGGCGTTAGAGGTACTAGAAAGAGTCGATATGCTAGAACGGAGTGAGGCCTATCCTGGTAATTTATCAGGTGGGCAAAAACAACGTGTTGCGATTGCTAGGGCGTTAGCAATGAAGCCAGAAGTCATACTGTTCGATGAACCTACAAGCGCATTAGACCCAGAGTTAATCGGTTCAGTTTTGGAAACGATTCGTGGCTTAGCTGATGAAGGGATGACGATGGTTATTGTCACTCATGAAATTAATTTCGCTAGGGATGTTGCGGACAGAATCGTCTATTTGGATAAGGGGAAGGTAGCTGAAGAAGGTCCTTCTTCAATTATCAACCAGCCAAAGACTGAACGGCTTCAGAAATTCCTCTCATCGATGCATGAGGAAAATGTCTGATTTCTAGATCATTCCTTGTGCAGTCATTGCATCTGCAACCTTGAGGAAGCCAGCGATATTTGCACCTGCAACATAGTTTCCTTCCATGCCGTATTTTGCGGCAGTCTCAGATGCTTGTTTGTGAATATTCACCATTATCGCTTCAAGCCGGGAATCTACTTCTTCACGTGTCCATGAAAGTCGAAGTGAGTTTTGGCTCATCTCCAACCCAGAAGTTGCTACACCACCGGCGTTACTGGCCTTACCAGGGGCAAACAAAATTCCATTTTTGTGGAATACTTCAACCGCTTCTGGTGTACAAGGCATATTTGCACCCTCTGCGACCGCAATGACATTGTTGTCAACTAGCATATGGGCTTCCTCACCATTTATCTCATTTTGAGTTGCACATGGTAGAGCGATGTCGACATCAACACCCCATAGGCCATTAAGTGCAGGTTCTGGTTCAGAAGGATTGTAGCTAACCCCATCGAAATTATCTGCGTATTCCTTGATTCGGCCTCTACGGTTGTTCTTCAAGTCCATAATCCACGCTAATTTTTCTCTGTCAATTCCAGACGGGTCATGGATCCAACCAGAAGAATCTGACATAGTGACTGGAATTCCTCCAAGATCGAGTACTTTTTCGACTGCAAATTGAGCGACATTCCCGCTTCCGCTGACCGATACTTTTGCGCCCTCAAAGGACTTACCTTGAGTTGCCAACATTTCCCGAGCGAAATATACTGTACCGTAGCCTGTGGCTTCCGGTCGGATTAGAGAACCACCGTAGGCAAGACCTTTGCCAGTTAGAACACCGGTGAATTCATTTTGCAATTTCTTGTACATACCGAATAGATACCCGATTTCTCGACCACCCACGCCAATATCGCCAGCGGGTACGTCACAATCTGCACCAATATGTCTCCACAATTCAATCATGAAAGACTGACAAAAGCGCATTACTTCTTGGTCAGATTTCCCCTTTGGATTAAAGTCTGATCCTCCCTTACCTCCTCCCATTGGGAGTTGAGTAAGGCTGTTTTTGAACACCTGCTCAAAGGCTAGAAATTTGAGGATTGATTGATTTACGGAAGGGTGGAACCTTAGTCCGCCTTTGTATGGTCCAATAGCGCTATTCATTTGGATTCTAAATCCACGATTTACCTGTAGTTCACCATTATCATCGTACCAAGGAACTCTGAATTGAATAATTCTCTCAGCCTCTACTACAGATCTTACAGCGGGTAGATATTCAGGATGTTGCTGAATAACAGGGCCAAGGCTCTCTAAGACCTCTTCAACCGCTTGATGGAACTCTGGTTGATCAGGATCTCTTGCAATTACGCTATCATATACTTCTTTCATCGTCTTATCCATTTGGTTCACCGACGTTTGTATCCGATTCTCTAATGTGACACCGGACGCTTCGGCGACCGGAAGTCCCCTTTTCAATGGTGTGCCTCAATATACTGTTCAGACTGCCCCGTAGGGGCAGTTCTGAAATTAACCAAAGAGATATCTTTCAGCCAATTCTGCCACAGATTTCTCATGCCCTGAGAGAGTCATTACGTATACCACGGCTTGGCTAACTTGCCTCTTTTTTAGTGCATCAGCGATTGGAGTATGCTCACTCATCTTTCGAGTCTTACCATCATCTCCAACAATGCGAATATCAACCGCATCCATTCTAGGCTCAGATAATAGAAGCTTTACACTAGGGACATCAATTGCCACATAACCAGGTTCTAGACCCGCTCTGTGTGCTAAATCATCTTCAATTTCTCTTCTCTTCTTCGAACTATTTGCGATTTCGATTAATTGCTGTATTTGGGAATCTGATAAATCCCCCTGTCTTCTACTTGTGGCAACCTTCAGCATCTGCCGATATTTTAGCCGCCTCATCATATCTCTTGAGTAATCTCCTGCTTCGTAAAGTGCTTGCCATATCTCAGCGTCTACGCTACGTTGCATATCCTTAGGATCTGGTAGAAAATCCTCAGACCTTTCAACTGCTCTGCTTAACATTACTTCGGTTACCCTAGTTACACGATGGAAGTAAACTGCGCTATACATCAAACCTCTTGCTAATAACATCCCTTCAAGTGAAGCCAAGCCACCTTCTTCAACCGCTAGGTCTCCTCCATGTCTCCTAAGACAAGAAATCAAACGATGATGGTCTACAATTCCATGCTTAACCCCCGTAAAATGAGAATCACGTAATAAGTAATCGAGTTGATCACAATCAATTGGACCATGAACAAGATGACCAATAGTTTTGTCCTCTGTGACGAAATCTTGTTTTCCTTCAGTCCAAGACAATAACGTCCTTTCACTTCCTTTAGCATCGGGACCTCGGATAAGTGCTGCTACATCCTCTGGTTCGATGCCATATGATTGCAATATATCTGGAATCATTTTCCTATTTGTGATACTTGTTTCCTCACCGTCTTTTAGTACATCATACTCACCTAGGATTATCCCCTCTGTAATCGACATATGATCGAGTCCTCCTCTTTCGTGTAATATGTGTTCTAAAGTATGAGAATATGGCCCATGACCGACATCATGCAACATTCCTGCAACCTGTACCAAGGTTTTCTCAGAATCATCTAATGACATGGCATCTGCCATCATTCCCCCAACATGGGAAACCCCCAGAGAGTGTTCGAATCTAGTGTGGTGGGCTCCTGGAAATACAAGATGTGCAAGGCCTAATTGTTTTATGTGGCTTAACTTATTCATTTCAGGAGTGGAAAGCAAATCCTCTCTTACTCCATCAAGCGAGATTTGTCCATGAATAGCGTCGTTGATGACCTTCATGAGGAACCCTGCAAGGTGCCGAAGTACCCATCCATCTTCAATTCAACTGTGGCTATTGGATAATTGACGATTGAGATTGAAGGAAATATATGCCAAAAAAAACAGCAATTGTAATTCAATTGTATTACATTTGCAATACATTTAATACTGGTCTGTTCTCTCAAAGGTTTAGGAGGAAGCAGGGTGGCAGGCGAAAGTCCGATGGTTTCATTGAGAATTCCAGAAGATTTCTTGCTCGAACTTGAGCGTAGGGTCGGATTCGATGGCATGAGAAACAAATCGGATGTTATTCGTGAGTCTATCAGGAGATACCTGGCAACACCTGCAATTCCTTCTGGCACCCGCATCGAAGTAGAATTAGGACCTGATCTAAGTGCCCGCCTAGACGATTTTTGTCGAATCCATGGCGAGCAGCCAGATGTGGTCCTTAGATATGCAGCACGCGAACACATAGCGCGCTCCTCTGCAGATGATGCAACAGTCGATGCCGCGCTGAGAAAGCGCCTCGATGAGCTACGTGCTCGCTTCGACGAATCGACTGGGCAATAAGGTGAGAGACATGGGTGAGAATGGGATGCACTCAAACTCCGCGGGGGGGCGGCAACGTCGCCCCTCCGCACAAACTTCTACTCGAGCAACACTTACTGTGGGGTTCAATGGCCTTCGAAAGAGGGCAAAATTATCCAACGCAGTAGGTTATTCCGCAATGGAAGCTCCACGACACACTCGTCCTGATTTGTCACCAAGGGATCGTCATCACGATTTAGAGAATCGTGAAAATTGAAACTACACACACACCGTCCCGCCCAATTCGGGCGGGGCACACCCAATTTAATTCAGCGTTGATAAAGCCAATCTTCTTGGGCGGCCTATCGGCAGGTTCGAATCCATGACCGCCAAAGGAGTCGATTCCTCGGTGAGATACTTCGCTCATTCCGAAGTTAGAGAA
>PANM01000043.1 GCA_002708385.1 Methanobacteriota archaeon
GGTGCCGCATCTCATCCCACCGTCCCTCTTCATACCCCATCAGGGCTTCCTTCATCAATACACCAGCAAGAACCAGTGTTTCGTAGCACAGATCCTCGTATGTCATGCCTCTCTTGACCGGAACCTCTCTTCTTAGTAACAAGTCTCCGGTGTCAATTCCATTATCACAAAAGTGAGTAGAACTACCTATTGGGATATCGTGGTAAACGCTCCAGGCAGGAGAGGCAGAGCCACGACAATCAGGAAGTAGTCCTGGATGAGAATTTACCACTCCATCTTTAGGATGGTCGAGTATTTCTCCACGAATGATTCTAGTTCCCCCAAAAACAATTAGATCGAGTGGTAAATCTGCAATGTGTGGCATTACCTGTTCTGAGTTATGAATCGCAACTTCTACCTGAGGTACTTTAATTCCTTGAGTTGATAAATCGGCTAACTGCGACTCAATTGTCGGAGCGATTGGATTTCCTTCTATTCGCTTGAGAAACTTCTCTCTCTCTTCGTCTGCAATCGCCGAGTCCTCCGATATTACGATACTCGGAATGAATCCCTCTGAGAGAATCTGTCGTAACATTTCTCTTCCATAAGGGTGCTCCTTTAGGAGCAAATACGCGAAAATCGGCTTACCTCCCATGTTCTAACCCTAGCTCTCCGTACGGGTCAATGATACCCGTTATTTTCGGTTGCTAGTTCTGTCCTCTGAAAGGATTTAATCGAGAATTTCGGCCTCTAAACCTTCCTCTTGATTTTCAGCATCCTCCAGTTTAGTTCCACCAAAACTTCTGATGCGAATTACTTGGAAAATTAGTAGCAAGATACCTATTACTAACCCCAATTCAACATGCGGGACTTCAAATCCATCGGTTTCCGAGTTTTCCTCAATATCTGAACTCGGATTCTCATCTGGTGGTTCTTCTTCAATCGGTGCTGATTGGACAATTATCGTCCCTACCATACCGAGTGATTCGTGAGGCTCGCAAACATATGTGTAAGTGCCATTTTCTCCAATTTTGAAGGTATAAGTATAGTCCACATTTCTAGACGTATCCCCAGAGTCGAATAGACCGTTTTCTTCGACAGCATTGTGGGCGAGTAGTTCTCCGCTCCAGAAGAATCTAACCGAATCTCCTTCAAAGATAGTAATTGTCTCAGGGGAGAAGCGTAGATTTGTACTATCGACGCTTACAACGACTACCTCACCCTCATCTTGGATTTCATAATTGCTAGTAGCCATTACAGTGCTTAGTAGAAAAACACTGCACATAACCACTAGTATGGTAGATTTCACACTTATCGCTATGATGATGTACCTATTAAGCGATGTATACAAATTAGTCAATTATACGACCTTCCATTCCACCTGCAACTGTAATAATTTCTCCAGTTAGGTGGCTGGATATTTTGTTTGAAGATAGAACTGCTACAGCATTCGCAACATCCTCAGGGGTAGCTAATTTTTTCAGAGCCATTGTTGTCATTGCTCTTTTCTTTGTTCCGTCATTTATTCCTGATTCTAGTTTTTTATCTGTAGCAGTCCATCCGGGTGCGACTGCGTTGATTCTGCAATTGTAAATGCCGGAAATCTCATTCTTTAGTGAAAGCAAAAGTCCCGATGTAATCGCTCCTTTTACTGTAGCATAGTCGGAATGACCTGCTTCACCAAAAACTCCTGCTGTTGAGCCTATCATTACGATGGAGGTGGGTTGAGTTTTGTTTGCTTGTAGCAAGAATTGCTTTACCGTATTTACTGTTACATCTAAATTTGATTTGATAGTATTTGACCATCTTTCAGAATCAATTTCCCACATTTTTTGAGGGGTTTCTGGATAATATCCTGCGTTTGCTACACAAATGTCGATAGGGCCAATTTTTTCATTTATTTCGTTGAATAATTCTTCAACATCTATGGGTTTCCTAAGGTCTGCATAAAACGAGTGAGCATTCAATTCAGAAGCGAGATTTGTTGCTGTTTCTTCTGAGGAGTGGTAATGAATTATCACATTCGCTCCTTCTGCTACAAAAGTTCTCGATATTGACTGACCAATACCCCCCGCTCCCCCAGTCACTAGGACGATTTTGCCGACCAAGTCAAGATCCATGTACTGGGATAGGCACTAGGGTCTTGAATTGCTCTTTTGGTATCTCAGGGTGTAACTCTAGACCTATCTCGTGGGAACAGGACAACTTCTCGGACATTACCTGCGCCAGTCAAAATCATCAGAAGTCGGGCAACTCCTAGCCCCCATCCTGCATGAGGCGGGGCACCAAAGCGGAATCCATCTGTGTAGAAGGTAAAGTCCGCTGGTTCCAAATCCATGTTTCTTAGATTCTGTTCCAATACATCTACTCGATGTTCTCGCTGTCCACCAGATGTCATCTCATCACGGCCATAGTTGAGATCAAAACCACGGCTTAATTGGCCTCCAGTGGACCCTTTCTCATTTTCGTCATGGAAGATATAGAATGGTTTCATCGACATCGGCCATCTCGGTAGGAAGTGGAATCCAGGATATTCTGCGGCGATGATGTCACAGTGGTGACTTTCTATATCATCGCCCCATTGAATATCTCCGCCTCCTTTCTGGACAATTTCTATCGCATCGCAATATGGAATACGGGGGAAGGGCAATTCAGGAATATCAACAGTCACAGGTCCCTTCTCTTGGCTAACCCTGTATTGATTGATCACATCAATTAGGTGCTGATCGTTTGCTGCTACTTGGCTCCATATATGATGAATCATTCTCTCCTGAACGCCCATCACATCTTCATCATTCATCCAAGCGCCTTCTATATCAAAAGAAATGAATTCGTTTAGATGGCGATATGTGTCGTGTTTTTCGGCACGGAATGCAGGCCCAATTTCGAATACTCTTTCCAATCCTCCAAGAACGGCTAATTGCTTGTAGAGCTGTGGTGATTGACTTAGGAAAGCAGGGGTATCGAAATACATCATCGGGAATAGATTCGTTCCTCCTTCGCTAGCGCTAGCAATGATTTTCGGAGAATTAATTTCCTGGAATCCCTCTCCAATAAGGTGGTCCCGTCCATATTGTAGTACTCGGCTACGAAGTTGGAACATTGCATTTACATGGGCTCGACGCAGGTCGAGATGTCGATTATCCAATCTGATATCTAATCCTACATTTACATCATCGGTTATTCCTACAGGAAGTGGGGTTTCAGCTGATGATAATATGTTAGCCTCAGTTACGTTAATCTCGTACTCCGGAGCGGGAATAGGATCTCCTTCGGGTACCTTTGGAGGTCGCTTTTGAGCCACGGTTCCAGTCACTTGGATGGTTGATTCTCTTGATGATGATTGCACCGCAGTGAACGTATTTTCGTTCATGTTGTCTTTCTTGAGGAAGGCTTGGATATGTCCAGTTCCGTCTCGCAACATCAAGAAAGCAATCGCGCCTCGGCCTCGGACTGTCTCCGCATATCCGGCAATAGAGACCTGTTGTCCAATCATTTCCGCCCCGTTAGTCACAATCTGTCCAATTGTGTGACTACGGAAAGCTGTTGGGTGCCATTCGCTACTGTCGCGCATGGCTTTCCGTCAGGTCTTCGATTTATGAATCGAATCGAGAGTCTGCTTTGCTACATACTAATGCTTGAGTAGTCGATACCCGACACAGGAGCATGAGTGCCGACTCGATGTACTACCGAATGATGGGCAATACAGGAATCCAAGTATCCGTTCTTTCCTATGGTTTTTGGGCTACATATGGAGTCAAAGATAGACTATCCGGTGACCAAGGAGTTTCCACTGCAAAGGAATTAATGCAAATTGCTAGAGATGCTGGAGTCAATTGTTTTGACCATGCTGAAGCCTATGGCAACCCTAACGGGGAAGCAGAGAGGATATTCGGTCTTGCTCTGAAAGAATTACAAGACGAAAACCCAGAACAATGGAGAAGGTCAGAATTAGTAATCACAACCAAGATTTTCTGGGGTGGGTCTGGAGTTAACGAATCCGGGCTATCTGTAAAACACTGTCGTGAAGGTATGGATAAGTGCCTGTCAAGATTACAATTAGATTACGTTGACATGGTATTTTGCCACAGACCTGATCCATTCACACCAACAGCTACCGTTGTGAGAGCCATGACTGATGTCGTCCGCTCAGGTAGAGCAACTGCTTGGGGTACAAGTGAATGGTCAGCCCAACAAATTACGGAAGCATATTGGATTGCAAAGTCAGAGGGTCTAGAACCGCCGCAATTCGAACAGCCACAATACAATATGCTTCACCGTCAAAGATTCGAAGAGGAATATTTCCCCTTGTATAATTCCCCTTATTGCATTGGAACAACCATCTGGAGTCCTCTTCGTTCAGGTTTCTTAACTGGCAAATATCTCAATGGAATCCCCGAAGATTCACGCCCTACACAAGCAGGATACGACTGGATGTTACAAGATTTGGAGGAAAGAAGGGCACGTGGAGAATTCGAAATTGTTTCCAATCTTGTTGATTTCGCCAACAAAAAGGGTTGCTCACCAGCTCAATTAGCTCTTGCATGGTGTTTGAAAAATCCAAATGTTTCTACAATTCTGCTTGGTGCTACAACTGCAGATCAATTACGGGATAATTTAGGTTGTATCGAAATTGCACTTTCGATGGATGAAGACGATATGCAATCAATTGAGGAAATTCTTGGGAACAAACCACCCGAATGGATAGGGCCTAGTGGAGACGGTAATCGTCAATTGAAGACACTTTAACGTCGTTTATTCCTCTTCAATCGGAGCGATTTTTGCCGCAATTAGCAGGAAGGCAGTATGACCCATTGGCTGGTTCCCTGGCCTTACTCCTCCCTTCCCAGCCTTTGACCATCTTCTTTCCACCATTTCACCGGCAAATTCCACAACTAGCCCTATTGCCTCAACTGCATTCCATGATTTTTCCAACTGCGCAGTAGTAGGGCAATAACAAGCGATTCTACCACCAATTCTTAGATTGCTGGATATACCTTCCACAACAGTCCAGGGTTCTGCGATATCGATAATTGCAGCATCAAGATTTCCGCAAATTGTTTCTACTTCTGCACCCGCATCCTGCAAATCCATTTCCAATAGGTTCCACTTAGGAAATTCGGCTGAAAATTCTGCCAATCTCTGCATGTTTCCTCTTCCAACCTCTGCATGTTCTGGTCGATTTTCAACCGAAATCAAATGCCCCTTTGAGCCCATTACGTTTGCGAGGTGCATAGCAAGACCAGCCGAACCATGCCCTCCTTCCAATACCTTACTTCCAACTCCAATTCCCATCCAAGAAATAAGGAACCCGGAGTCTTTGATTCCAATTGTCTGTGCCCGCCGATTCATGTTTCGCCGTGCTTCTGGTAATGCAGCGTCAACAATTGTTAACGACTTATGTCCAACATTTATTCTATCTCCAATCGAATAACCATTCAACAACTCAACAGGGTCAAATCGTCCAAGCCCCTTGATTTTCACTTCACCTGAAACTCGATTGACAAGGTAGGCCCTACCATCATCTTCCCTGAGAGCCATCCAATCTGCGTTTTCGCTGGAGGTCATAGTTGAAACCCGGCACGACCTTTGATTCAATACCTTCGTTTGAGGAAGTTTGACAATTTGCCTAATCAATCTCGATAGGCTGAAATAGGTTCATGTGGGAAAAAAAGGCCAGTAAATGTGTAAATTTCGGACATGTCCGGTTCTACTGTTTTACCAAAATTATCTTTTTTAAATCCATGTTGCGAATTCTTAGTTACCAAACATTAGCATTTTTTCGACCCGTAGGGTCGTATCTTAGAATAAATCACATGCCCAGCAGCATTATACGGCAAAGCAATGACGAAAGTTCGATGAGTCTAGCAGTTAGGGTAAAACAGATGCCCACAGTTACGGTTGCATTACTGATGTTTACAATCTCGGCGATTGGATTCATTTCATTCGAAGAAAACACTTCCCAACGAGATGAATTGCCCGCTCAGGAGGTGGCTCGTTTTGTCAACAGCCCTGGTCATCCTGTATTTTCTCAATACATAACTTCGGACAACTGTGGATTCTGCTATGCCTATGGGAGCCCTGCACACCACAGTATCAAAACACAACATCCAGATGATTACGTGTATATTTCATACCAATCAGTCTCATATGGTGACACAGATACTGCCAGAGCTGGAAATACAGCCGGTTACGATTGGCCGTGGACAACTAGCGGCGCCCCAGATTCCTATTGGGGTGATCGTTTGGATAAGCGAGTCAGTGGATGTGGTTCAAACACTTGCTATGATTCAATGTTTGCAAGTGGAGGAGGTATGACTGCGGCAACTACAAGTCAATATACTCTAAAGGCTTCAATTAGTGAATCCGCTTCCAATTTCGATGTAAATATTGAGGCCAAATATCTCGGTTCTGGAAGTGCGCCCTCAGGCATTTATCTCTATGCCGCACTGACAGAAGAAACCTGTTACTCATACCCCTATGCAGATGGAAGCAGAGGCCATAATTGTTGGAAATCGTGGTTAATGGATAGCGGTGATTATCGCTCACAATCAGGAGGTAGTGGTAATGGGTTCCAGAGTGTAAGTCTAACTTCTTCAAACCCAATGACATACAGTTGGTCAATTCCAAGTGCATTGGTTAGTGGAGGCTATTCGAATGCTCTGGTGGTAGCCGCTTTGATGACTGGTGCACCTAGTACAGGAGCGGGCTCAGAACATGTTCTAACAGCTACAGATAGTAACATAGGACCTTTGATTGACGTAGGTATAACTGATTTTCAGGCGAATAACCTAAACGGGCATAATGGATTTGTTTCAGGCGACCAGTTGGAATTAATCGTAGATATAGCTAACAATGGCGAAGGCGCCTATGGCGATGGTGGCGACATTGACATCTATCACCTTAATCAGGGGTCTGAAGTTCACCTAGGCGGGACAAAAATCAATTCTTTATCAATCGGAGGAACTCAGACCTACTCAACAATTTTTGATACAAGTGGCATAACCTTGAATCCGTCTGGTAGCTCAACATTCAGAGCAAGGCTATCTGATCTAACGGCAGATAGAATGACGGATAATAATCTCGAAGAAGACTTAGCATTGCATGATATGCCTCCAGTTCCAAACCGTCCTGTTGTAGTTGCAGCATCAAGTGTTGAACGTGGAGAGGAAATACAGTTTGAATCATCTGCCTTAGCAAATGACCTCGTTGATGACATGTCCAGCATGGTTGGTGAATTACATTACAGTTTACATGGGGATAATTCTTGGGCTAACTCTTGGGTTACACAAGTTGAGATGATTGGAAGTGGTGGTAATTCTCGTTACATACACACTATCTCACCTCCGCTACAAGCACCATCTGGATTTTATGATGTTAGAATGCAATGGGCTGATTCTTCAGGACAAACCTCTGATTGGGTAGTGACAGAAAATGCATTTGAGTTGCGTAATGCTCTTCCAAGAATTCTCCAACCCGGTGACCAGGGTTACTATGGAATTCCAACAGTCAAGGTAGACACCGTAGAAACTGTGTCTATAGTCGGTTTAGTTAGTGACGCTGAAACACCTCATTCTGAACTTTTGATTGACTCCAATGCACCTCAATTCATTTCGTACAACTCGGAAACTGAAGAAATCAACATAAAATTCGATGAAATCTTTTACGATAGTCACGGTAATGCGGCATCTCAAGGTATCTTTGTTACCATAGGTGATGGAGAGGATTTCAATTCTGGTACTTTATTATTCAATGTCATAGAGAACGGGCAGCCAAGATGGAGTGGAGTGCCAACCCAAGGTTTTGATGAAGGAGGCTCTGCAAGTCTAATTCTGACCGAATTCCTATCAGATACCGATGATAATGGAAATTCAGTTCCTGCAAATACACTAGATGTATCAATTGTCAGTATTAGTGATGAATCGTTAATCACTGCGACAATTTTCGATCAAACCCTTAACGTTGCAGCCGTAGATGATGACAATTTCGGTTTAGCAGAAATAGTAGTTAGAGCATCGGATGGAGTAAAGGAATCTGATACAATAATCACCTTCTACATAAACAACATTAACGATGCTCCGGTTATTGATGTTGGGGATTTCTCCAATGAGATTTTGCAGACTGGTGATCGAATAACGATTGATATAATCAGTTTAGTAACAGATGTAGATGACCCTGCAGATGAAATTTGGATTACTGTAACCTCCTTTGTCCCAGGTGCTGTGGTATACAATCCTATATCAGGAATGGCTACTATGAGCTGGGAAGATTCAGGAGAAGAAATTGTGACGATTACTGCCGAAGATCGTCATGGGGCTTCAACTGCAGAAATTATCACCGTCAATGTAGTAGATGACCTCCCTCTAACTTGGGCAGATTCTACCGGAAGTGGTGACTTGCTTGTGAATATTGATACCAAGGATTTTGGTACCAATCCAAGTGTGACCATAGACAATGTCAACTCAATGGAACTTTCAGATATCGAAGTAATTTGGAATGTATGTAACAGTATCACTGGAATTTGTAATGACTATGGCAAATATTACGACTTTGGTCCCTTCATAGTACTAGCAAATGGAGGAGATGGCCTAGGCATAGGAGATTACCTGACCCTATCAGTAAATGCAGTAGACAAGAACGGATTCGACAGAGCTACTCAAGATCAATTTAAGGCATACGCAACAGAGCCAATCGACCCAGTGGATGAAGAGCCTAATGAGGATAATTCCGATAAGGCAAATTCTCTTACATTGACTACTGCAGGATTTATGATAACTGGTCTAATGTTTTCAATCGCCTTGGTATTGGCCTTGGCAATCGTGATACAGAGACAAAATAGAAGATCATCTGGTGTAGACATTATCGACTATTCACAGGAGGCTGATTATTCGGCACATCAAGAGCCTATCTCCAGCCCTCAAACCGTCCCTCCGCTACCCCCAAATTTTGGCCCTCCATTACCTCCTGAAGGGCTACCTCCGGGCTGGACTATGGAACAGTGGAATTACTACGGTGAAGAGTACTTAAGACGCCGAGAAATGCAGTAGATTTACTGAATTAGTAATAACGCACCTTCAAGAAGGTGCGCAGGACACGTAGAATCCCCGAGGGTCAGGCCATGAGCGAAGAAGAGACACCTGTAGACCCGCTCGAGTCTTGGGAAGATGGCGCTGCATTCGGAGTTTCTGCAGATAAAGATCCAATCTGTAAAACCCCGGTCGAGGTTTGGGCAAAAGAGCTTGATATAGCCTCGACAGAAGAAGTTCCAATACCAGAAAAATTAGTAGATCAAGTAATTGGCCAAGAGGCAGCATCCATCATTGTCCGAAAGGCAGCAGAACAGCGCCGACACATGATAATGGTGGGTGAGCCAGGTACTGGTAAATCCATGCTGGCTCGTTCTATGACCGAATTTTTACCTAAAGAACAGTTAGAGGATATTTTGGTTTATCGAAATCATGAGGATGAGAATGAGCCAAGAATTCGAACCGTTCCAGCTGGTAGAGGTTCTAGCATAATTTCAGAGCGACGCGCCCACATAAAGCAGCAAAGAGAAAGAACTAATCGGACTTTGTTGTTCATTGCATTAGTTGTTGGTGCAGCCCTACTCCTTGCAACTATTTCCTCAGGAGAAATATTAACATTCATTTTCGGTTCATTCTTGTTGGTTTTCGGATATTTCTTCCTTCGAACGCGACTAAATTCGGCGGATGAAGGCAACATTCCTAAACTACTAGTCAAACATGAACGTAATGAAGAGGTTCCGTTTATCGATGCAACAGGAACTCTTTCTGGCGCCCTACTTGGTGATGTTCGCCACGATCCATTCCAATCTGGAGCGGATCTTGCAACCCCTGCTCACGAGAGAGTCGAGCCAGGGGCGGTTCATCGAGCAAATAAGGGCGTACTATACATCGATGAGATTCGAATGCTAAGGATGGAAGAGCAACAAGCCTTGCTCGTCGCGATGCAAGAGAAGGCACTATCCATTTCCGGACGTTCCGAGAGAAGCAGTGGAGCGCTCACAAAATCAGAACCTGTCCCTACTGATTTCATTCTGGTTGCAGCAGGTAATTTGGATAGTATCCAAAATATGCACCCAGCGCTAAGAAGTAGAATCCGTGGATATGGATACGAGGTATACGTCAATACAGACATGCCGGACACAGAAAGAAACCGTAGAAGGTTAGTGCGATTCATCGCTCAAGAAGTCCGTAATGAAATGCGCAAAGACACTGGGAAATCGATCCCTCACTTCGACAAAGGCGCTATTGGTCTGGTGCTGAAAGAAGCTCAACGACGGAGTGGTCGTCGAGGCAAACTATCCCTTCGTCTTCGAGAGTTAGGAGGGCTAGTTCGAATTGCTGGCGATCTCGCATGTGAGGAGAAATCACCCATGGTTTTGGGTGAGCACATTGTACGTGCAAGAGCGATCGCAAAACCATTGGAGCAGCAAGTAGCCGATAGATATCTCGAGCGACAATCAGAATATGCAATGTTAGTAAATCGAGGTGAAAGAATCGGTCGGGTAAATGGACTAGCAGTCCTCGGTGCTGATTCCGGATTATCTGATTACTCCGGGGTTGTATTGCCTGTAGAGGCTATGGTAACCCCTGCACAGGGACGATCAGGACAAGTCATCGCCACAGGAGGATTGTCTGATTTGGCGAAAGAATCTGTGACAAACATAAGTGCAGTTGTCAAGAAATTGACTGGAAAAGATATCCAAGATTACGACTTACATGTACAGTTCCCTGGGACTCACAATGTCGATGGAGATAGCGCATCAATTACAATGGCGACCGCGATTATTAGTGCCTTTGAAGGAGTTCCTATTGACCAAAACATGGCCATGACAGGCTCACTCTCCGTACGCGGCGAAGTCTTGCCAATAGGAGGGGTTTCAGCTAAGATTGAAGCAGCCGTAAAGTCAGGCATAGAGAGGGTTATCATACCCCGTAGTAATTTGCAAGATGTGTTAATCGATGAAAAGTATGAATCGATGGTTGAAGTTCTCCCAGTCGATTCTCTAGATGAAGTACTTCAGCATGCATTAGTCGGTGCTGAAGACAAGGTAAGTCTTGTAGAAAGATTAGCAAATGTGATTGACACAATCTCAAGTGGCCCAGACACACAACTCTCTGCTTGAGTGTTTTTTTGCTAGGTTTTACATCGCCTAATTCAAATCCCGTCTTGCTCCCATATGTGAGGGGATTGTATGCCGAAGCCAGCAATAGTGGTCCACGGAGGAGCAGGAGCTGGCCCAGAGAGGTTGTCAAATCTTCAACCCGCAATTGAGGCTGCTCGGACAGTCTTTGACTCAGGAGGCGATGCAATTCAGGCCGCAGTTGAGGCTTGTGTTATACTCGAAGATGATCCTGTGTTTAATGCAGGAACGGGGAGTGTCATGAGAAATGATGGAACAGTCCTTACCGATGCCTCATTACAGGTATCTGATGGTAGAATGGGTTTTGTTGCGGTAATGGAAAATACACCAAACCCAATTCGCATTTGTGTCGACCTTCTAAATGAGGAGATCAATGGTTTAGCGGGTCCGGGTGGACGAACCTACGCCGATAAACTTGGACATCCAAACACTCCAGTAGTGGGAAGGCCGCCCAAAGGAAAGAAAGGCGACGTTGGCGAATTAGGTGGGCAAATGCCTGAATTGGATACAGATACGGTTGGTGCAATTGCCCGTGATTCCTCTGGCCTGATAGCCGCAGCCACTAGTACAGGTGGCACCTCATACAGACCCGCAGGTCGCGTGGGGGATGTCCCATTACCTGGATGTGGCTTCTGGGTAGAGGAGGGTCTGGGTGTCGCTGCTACTGGAGTCGGTGAAGCGATCACAACTGCCTTACTTTCATACAAAGTTCATCAACAAATTATGGGTGATGATATTCTATCCACAGAAAAACTTCAATCTGGAATGCAGTGGGGCATTGAGCAATTAATTAAACCAAATACTGCTGTTGGTATGATTTCCTTAGCATCTAATGGGGCAGGGGTCGGTGCCGCAAATACGGACATGCCTTGGGCTACATGGTCATCTTAATCATAAATCGAAATTCTAAGATGACAGGGATGTGCTTAAACAGGGGTCGCCGGTGGGTCGGCCACTGGAGGCATCGTATGTCTGACATAGAAACGCGTGTTCAACAAATCGCCCAAGTTCTCGGTCAGTTAGAGGACACTCAAGTTCCACGTAACATCCGCAACTCAGTTCGAGATGCAGTTGAGAAATGGTTGTTGAATAAAGATAAGGAGATGGATATTCGACTTGGTATGACTGCAAGTATCCTTGATGAAATTTTCAATGATGCAAATTTACCAATTCACTACGGTCCACTTTGCCTACAGATTCAAACCGCTTTAGAGGCTCTATTAAACGAAGTAAAACAAACTTAGAGTAATGGTAAAGCTATGGAAAAAGCAATTGCAAACATTACTATTGCAATTCCACCATCAATATATCTCCATGCCTTTGGATTCTCCATCAATGGAGATAGTAGTCTTGCTCCATATCCTAAACTGAAGAAAAATATGAATGAAGCAAGAGCGGCTCCGATGCCGAAGAATTCTCGTTCAGGTCCATCGTATCTTGAAGATGCACTTCCCAACAATACCAAGGTGTCTAGGTATACATGTGGGTTTAGCCAAGTAAATGCCAATGTTGTAAAAACAACTGTAGAGAGATTATCATCTCCACTTTCTGAGATAGAAATTGCTTGGGGGTCTAATGCAGATTTCACCCTTAGGATTCCATAAACAACAAGGAAGGCGATTGCAGCCATTGAAATCCAAAACGCCCCTTGTTCATATTCAGCTAACCATGCCCCAACCCCAAGGACTCCAGCGGCAATTAACGTGGCATCAGAGATTGCACAAATACAACATACGACAAAAATATGTGAGCGGATTAACCCCTGTCGCAAAACAAAAGCGTTCTGTGCACCTATCGCAACAATAAGGCCCAAACTGATTGCAAATCCTTCTAGTGCTATACTGAGCACAATCGGTCGTCAGGATTGAACTTGAAAACAGTTGAGGTTCGCATGAAAGTAATAATCACGCAGATCTTCTTTCCGTGGCCTTCTTCCTAAAGCCTGTATATCCGCACTTTCTGCAGGATTTCGGTGGCTTGGTGCCACGATGAGTAGCACTGCACTTCATACAAATCCACTTGTTGAGCAGACGTCCTTCTGCCTCTGGGAAGCGCTGAGCCATACAAGCGCGCCGACCTGACACCCCTTCATAATCCATTCCCAACAAAGAAGGACGAGAAAATTAGAGTCATTGGCTGACCAATGGTTTCATACACCCTCCGTCAAGCACAGTATAACGGTGCCTGCGACGGTAGTGCTAGGAGCCCAATGGGGCGATGAAGGCAAAGGTAAGGCGATAGACCAACTTGCCCCTTTGTCAACGTGGGCAGTTCGCTTCCAAGGTGGAAATAACGCAGGTCACACAATAGTAGTTGGAGAGACTACTTTGAAGCTTCACCAAATACCCTCTGGAGTTACATCGAAAGAATGTAATCTTGTTCTAGGAGATGGTATGGTAATCGACCCTTGGGTGCTAGATGAGGAGCTTTCACGTTGGGAGAGTCTAACCGGAGAAAAGCCGGAAGGGGGCAGACTATTCATCAGTGAAAGAGCCAGTGTGATACTTCCTTTCCACAAGTATTACGATAGTGCAGACAAGGTGGTTGGCACAACTGGAAGAGGAATTGGTCCTGCCTATCGAGACCGAATTGAAAGAGTGGGAATTCGCTTCACAGATATTGAAGAAATTCTTTCAGATCATACAATGATTGATGAAACCGTAACTCGAATGAACAAGCAATTAGAAACAGTTGGTTACAATAAAGATATCACAGCATCTGAATTGAGTTCAGAATTACAATGGATACTAGATCGATTTGGCCATGCAATCAAGCCCACTGGTTTGATGGTTGATTTGGCTCTAAGAAATGGAGAAACTGTACTCCTAGAGGGCGCCCAAGGAGCGTTACTTGATATTGACCAAGGAACCTATCCGTTTGTCACATCAAGTGTTGTAGGCAGGGCAAATGCTACCCATGGAGCGGGGATTCATCCAGGTCATATCACAGAATGTTTTGGTATTACAAAGGCCTACTGTACTAGAGTTGGAAATGGTCCGTTCCCAAGTGAACTTTCTCTAGAAGAGGGCTCAGGCCAACATATGGCGCAAGTAGGTCATGAGTTTGGCACTACCACCGGCCGACCAAGAAGGACCGGATGGCTAGATATTGTAGCCCTCAAAGATGCGCACAGAGTTAGCGGATATACTGGATTGGTCGTAACGAAATTAGATGTCTTAGGTGGTTTAGACGAAATCAAAATCTGTATTGGGTACGAATTAGATGGAAAACCGATCACACACTTCCCAACACGCGCTTCAGATGTTGAAAGATGTGTCGCCGTCTACGAAACACACCCTGGCTTCCCTGCATTAGCCGATGAAGACTGGATTAGTATGGCAGAGAGTAGTCGAAAAGAGGGTACAGGATATGATGCAATGCCGGATGAGGTTAGAAATATCGTAGATAGAATCGAGGTGTTAAGTGGAATTCCTGTAGTCTCAGTTGGTGTTGGTCCA
>PANM01000044.1 GCA_002708385.1 Methanobacteriota archaeon
CTCTTCTTCTGGTCTATCTGAATCAAAGGAACACTCTTCTCTTTCCTCAATCCATGTTCCGCCTCTGCCTTCGCAATCCTCTAACGTGATTCTCGTCGATTCATTCGTCTCTTCCCGCACATCTTCCCTTTCAATATCTGAAATTTTCTCTTCGGACGCTTCGGGCTCATCGTCTGAAGCACATCCTGCAATAGTGCAAGAAAGTAGTAGAATAGTTATAGCGAACGCTGCACTACGCATGTATAATGGTGTATAATTTCCGTTATGTAGTATTGTATTTGAGAAAGTTGCCACAATTCGAGGAAAATGGCGGACCCACCGCGATTCGAACACGGGTTTGAGGCTCCGCAAGCCCCAGTGATATCCAGGCTACACTATGGGTCCAGCAAGCCAGTCCACCTGAGGTGTGGGTTTAATTCCGACGGTTGGATGAAATTCAGAGACTAATAGGTAATACAGTCTTCCATCTAGGTTCTGCTAGTTTCTTCGCATTTGGGCCTGTTCGAACATTTCTTGTTTTGTGAGTTAGAACCCCATGCATACCGTCAACTGAAAATTTAACCCTCAATTCGATCATACGATCTCTTTCTGCCACATTCATCTGTTCATCATCCAATTCTATACTGTCACCAGTCTCATTTCCACCATTTGAGATGCTCAAGGATTTACCTTCAATACTAGCCCTGGGTGAAAAATCAAAGTCATCTGGTTGATTCATGAAGACGTCTACATCAACAATTAGTCGGTCTCTGACAGACGCTTTCTTGACAACTATTGAACGTACCATCAAAGGCTGCCACGGGCTCTGAGTTGAAAGGTCTTCTCTATAGACTCTGAGAGATTAAACTGAGACTTCACTTACCCTCGGAATTAAGAGAATATAGTCCACAGTTAACGTCCAATCATTTCCAGAGTCAGGATCTACATCATCAATTAGAAAGTCTGGATCACATTCATCGGCTGTAATTACCCAAATCCAATCTCCTTTGCCAAATCTAGCCCCTCCTTCGTTGAGAAGTGATTGTACGAGGCTTTCAGAACTATCTGCACTTACCGAATATCCACTATCTGGCCAAGGATTCAAGTCTCCCCTGTCTATATTCGCAGTTGCATTTAATGTAATATTATCATGAGAAGTTTGGGAATTTGTCGTCCATCCGGTTTCAGGGACATTTAGTCTTAGTGTGAAATTATCTTCCGGCCATTGAATTGGTAACAAATCTCTGTCAAGTACTAAACTGGCATTAACTTGCATTATTCTAGCTCCATATTCATCCACTCCTATCTGTGCTGGAATATGTTCATGGATTGTACTCTCACCTTGTTCTGTGTAGCCAGACCATTCGAAGGTCACATGTTGTTCTTCCCAAACTACATTGAACAATCGCTCAATCACCATCAAGCTCCAAATTTCCGTACTGGTAGCTCCGTTATCATCGACTACTGTCAGAGACCCTGTTTGATTACCAGAGCCAGAATACATTACTTCTACCAAAGAAGATGTGGAATCAGCGTCATTTTTAGGATCTCCATCTCCATTGCGGTCAAAAGTCAAATCTAAATCCCAAATGAATTCGACATTGCCGCCCTCTACATCATAAGAATTAGAAGCATCTATTGTAGCAGTTTCGTTGGTTCGAACAAATCCTGGTTTTTCTATTACTATCGTAGGCGGCGAATTTACGAAAATATTTACTGTAGCCTTATCGCTTTCACCTCTATCATTGATGACTTCAACCTCTACATTTTGATTGCCTGATTGGGAAAAGGTATGGAAAGCAATACCTGTGGTAGTGGTTTTCTTTTCGCCATCTCCAAAGTTCCACACATATTCATCGATTATTGTCGGTGAAGGAGTTGTAGAATCTCTAGCGTCGAAATTGACAGTTTCGCCGACATTGATTGATTCTTGGTCGGCTGTGATTTCAGCGATTGGAGTCGTCGATGCTAGACCGGTGCAACCTGCTATTGTGGTAAACAATAGGATTGTCGATAACGAGACGGCTTTACCTGCTTGTAGCCCCATAATACAAATCGCGTAAAGGGATGCAAATAGGTATGACGGGTGCAATTCTCTCTTTGATGAAGTTCAAGGAGGGTCTCTTTCACGTCCGGTCATGGTCGCAGACATGCTAACCGGATATCGGGTTCTTGGCTTTGACTTGGAGACCACTGGATTGAATGCTAGAAGCGATCGTATTGTTCAGTATGCTTTGATTGGTAGCGACGAGGATGGTTCTCACATCAATAAAACATCATTAGTAGATCCACGACAGCCCATACCTCCTGAGTCCTCTAGAGTACATGGGATAACAAATGAGGATGTTAAACAAGAAGACGATTTCTCAAAACATATTTCCGAACTGAGTAAATTGATTTCTGGAGCCGTAATAGTTGGGCATAATGTCACAAGATTTGATTGGAGATTTTTGGAAATTGAATGTATGAGAGCAGGATTCGAAACTCCTGTTCCTAAGGCGATTATTGACACTCTAACCTTGGCAAAAAAACTGAAGATTCCTGGTAGACATACTCTCGGAGCGCTATGCTCTCGGTATGACATTGCGATTGGGCGTGCCCATAGTGCTGATGCAGATGCAGGTGCTACCCTGCTTTTGCTATGGTCGATGATGCAGAGCCATCCGAAAGAATTCAGAGGAGGGCTTGATGAATTACAGGATATGCTTTCAGGAAAAACAGGGCCTAGTGCACAATTAGGCCCTGGTATGGTTGATCTAGAGCCAGTAGAAGGCACAGATGGTAGATTGCGTTATTCAAACGAAGGAGTCGTTATTGCTTTTGGTAAGCATAAAGGTCGAACTCTGAAAGAACTAGAGAAGATTGACAAACGCTATTTGGATTGGTTATCTTCGCCTTCATCGCCAATTTCCTCAAAAATAGTGTCTGAATTACTTCGCAGCCATCGAGAATAGTCTCGAGCATGTCCTTCGTTTATTGGATTCCAAGGCAATACTTCACACCAGTCTCCAAGATGGGCTATTCTTCCATCCATTCTAGCACTACCAATGAAAATTGCTCCTTCATGTCCTGAATCAAGTAGTTCGGACATTTGAGTCAGGGCCTGATCACGTAATACAGCTCCGAATTTATGGTCAGAAGGTGCTAATTTTCCCTCATCTCCTATCGGAGGCATTCGTTGGAATAGGGCGGCTCCTGCCTCTCGATCAAAACGGATTACTTGCACTACTTCATCCCTGAACATGTGACCTGGAGAAAGTGTACCATCACGACGAGCTGCCCACCATATTGGACACCACGCTTTCCATTCGCACCACCCACACTGTTGTTCCCCTGGTGTAGCAGGTAGAGGGGTTGTTGAGGGTCGCATGCCCTCCCAGGCCTCTAATGCAGATTCTAGAACGTCCGGACCTTCGGCTTGGTGAACTGTCTGATTAGCAGAGTACCAGCCCTCAGCAACTACAGTTGGGTGGTTTGGATTATTCTGCTTGAGTAAATCCCGATAGAATCGGAGCTGACGACTGACCTTCTCATTGAGAGTAGGTGAAGGGGGCTTTCCTGTCTTTAGATCTGCAACTATCCAACCCTGTGATTCTCCATTCTCGTCAACATCTGCTACCAATAGATCTAGACGGCCCATCATCCTACCACATTCGGAAACCAATGTTCCTTCATTTGCTAATACAATTGATTGTACATCTTTCCAAGTACCCACGGTAACCTCAGATAAATTTTGAACTTCGACTTTCGATTTACTGAACAAGATATTTAACGCGCCAATTAGACCATCATGGGCCTTGGTTATTTGTTCCCCCTTCCAGCGAGGATGGCGAGGTGTTTCGAGAAAGTTGTCCTTTTCAATCTGCCAATGACGATCTAAAACCGCCTTGGCAGTGGCAGGAAGCCAACCTGATTCATCATCTTCGCGATCAGATAAATCGAGATTACAAATATCTTCTACAGAATTGTGAACAGCATTACCCAATGCTGCAGGCATACTTGCCTTCCGTGGTAGCCCTTGGCGAGAAAGCCAGTATTTTCTAGGACATTCTTCGTATCTATTCCAAGAGGAGGGTGATAATTGATGAGCGATGAAACCCTCTGGTGGTTCAGTATTCGGTTCGCTCTCCTCAGCCGTAAACTCGACCTCCTCTGCGTCCGCCACGCTATATCTGGAGAGGCCAATGATTAACAGTATCTCGGTCTGTTAAGGTGCAATGAGCGGAGCACCTGTGGTCGCTGTCGATGATGATTTGAATGCAGAAGATGCCTTGGTTGTGACTTGTTTTCCATCAGCTGGATTCGTCAGTAGCATCATTGCACACTACCTAGTTGACCGGTTAGGTCTAACCTTTGTCGGAGGTGCAAGAGGTTCAGGCCTTCCTCCTGTTTGCCTTGTTCAAGAGGGAAAACCACTCCCTCCATTGAGATTCTATGCCGGCGAGCCAATCTGCCATATGGATAAGTGTGACAAGATTATTTTGATTGCCTCTGAAATTCAAGTAAGCCCTGATTTAACACTAGCATTAGCCGATTCGATACTTGATTGGGTAGAATCTAGCGGGGCATCGCAAGTGATGATGATTGACTCATTTTCCCACGGTGCTGATCAAGCTCATTCTATCTTTGATGATGATGACTCGGACGAATCCATGTTAGGCATAGGCTCAACAGATTCCGCACAGGAAAAGCTCGAGGCTCTAGGGGTCGCTAAACTCAAGCATGGTGTTGTTGGAGGCATGAGTGGCGTAATGTTAGGAGAGTGTCGAAGAAGAAGAATCGATGCGATGGCGATTCTCGCAGAGTCTGGAGGAGATTTAGCAAATGGAGCAATCCCTGATGCTCGTGCCGCAGCAAGAATTATCGAAAGATTGGATGGTCTACTTCCAGCAATCAAATTAGATCCAGAACCTCTTCTTGAAGAGGCTAAGAGAATCGAAGACCAAATCAAAGAAATGATGGCGACCCAACTGAATCAATTACAGATGGACAAGCCGGGTGTCGAAAGTTCCGGGATGTATGGTTGAATACCTCAATAATCCCCTAAAGACATCTGCTGTGGACCTGTATCAGCAAGAATATCGCCTGAGCTTCCTTTATCCGCATTCTCTATCCCATCGGAGATATTAGATTCTAGTTCCGACTCAGTCAAAACGGTCACTGAAAGCCTGTTCGCCTTGTCTAACTTAGAACCAGAGGATTCTCCAGCGACTAGGAAATCCAACTTTCCTGAAACTGATGAAACTACTTTACCGCCTGCTGCCTTAATCATCAATGCGATTTCTTTTCTTGGCCTACTCAAACTTCCTGTAATACAGAATGTCTTACCTGTAAGTGGCCCTTCTGATTCTGGTTTTACCGACTCGGCAGTAATTTCTATCACCTCAACTAACCCTTCCACCATTTCCCTACGCTCAGACAGCCCTTCTAGGAAAGAGCGAGCAACGGTTTCACCAACACCTTCCAATGTCACCAATCTCAGAATTGCAATTTCATGATTATTTAGCAAATTAAACATAGTCTCTGAATCTCCTAATTCCTGTGCAAATCCAGCGGCTAACTCAGGCCCAATACCTGGAAGACCCAGCGCTGAAAGGAAGGCTGAAAGACTGAGAGACCTTGTTGAATTCAATTGAGAAATTATGTTGTTTGCTGATTTTTCACCCATCCTTTCTAGACCTACTATGTCAGAATGAGTCAATGAGTAAAGATCTGGAAGAGTACTGACCAAACCCTCTTCGCAGAACTGTTGAGCTAACTTCTCGCCAATCCCGTCCATCTCAAGGGCTCGACACCAATACAGAATTGCTCTTTCTAAGCGAGATGGACAATTTATATTGAAGCAACGAATGAAAGCCCCATCTTGTCCTAACTTAGTTTTACATCTAGGGCATTGCTCGGGAATTAGAATATTCTCACACTTCGGCAGAGAATCGGTAAATGGCGTCCCATCGGAGTGGATTCGATTTTCTATGTCTGACTTTTTGGCTTCGCCCAATACTTCGATAATCTTCGGGATTACATCGCCTCGGCGGACTATTCTGACCCTGTCTCCTATACGAATCCCTAACCTTTCGATTTCACCTGCATTGTGCAGAGTGGTGTTCTCTACTGTTACTCCGGATACTGTTACTGGCGCTACCCTTGCAACCGGGGTTACCGTTCCGGTCCTACCAGTCTGCCAATCTACACCCATTACAACAGTGGATGCCTCTTCTGGAGGAAATTTCCAGGCCAATGCCCAACGCGGGTGATGAGCAGTTTGACCTAGGAGTTCTCTCTTGGCTAAATCATCCAATTTGATTACTACCCCGTCAATTTCCCATTGTGCATTATCGCGGCTCTCAGTCCATCGCTTAGTTACCTCAATTATTGCTTTAGTTACTGTATCGTCATCTTCTCCTTCGACTACTTCATTTCCTGCCGCCGCAATATGATTTGATTCAAGCCAGTCGATTGCCTGTGAGTCATTTGTGAAAGCCGGTGGTGGCGGGCTATCCGGATGTCTATCTACGGCACTTGGGAACATTACACCGTAGGCGTGGAAACTCAAATCTGCAGCATCTCCTTTACCAGCATCTACGGTTTTCTGACGTAGACTTCCAGCGGCGAGGTTTCGAGGATTTGGGGCTATCGAAGCATACTTTGTTCGAAAAATATCCAAAGGCATTACTACTTCGCCCCGAACATGTGCATCTCCTCCCCAATCTAAGGATTCAGGAATATTTGGAATCCTCCGAGCATTGGCTGTAACATCCTCTCCTCGCTCACCATTTCCACGGGTAGCTGCACGAACCAAACGTCCACGACGATATTCCAGAGATAGTGCAGAGCCGTCCAATTTTGGTTGGCAGACAAAACGACGGCTGTGGGCTGTTGTTTCTGCTACAAAATGTGCAACTTCTTCTTCTTCAGTAGCTTTGCCTAGACTTCTCATAGGGAAGAGATGATCAACTTTTTCTGATCCTGGAGCGGGGTCTGAGCCGACTTTGAATAATTGTGGATGACCTGGTGCAAGTTTCTTTAATTCATCAAATAAAGCGTCGAATTCTGCGTCGGTTATCTCTGGAGAGGCCTGATTGTAATAGAGATTCGAATGATGTGCAAGTAGCCCTGCCAACTCCTCGATGCGAACGCTGTTCGCCCACTCATCGATGGCCTCCGGAACCATGTTCTGCCAGGTGAGGCTACCCCCTAAAAGGTGCTCTTTTGTTGTAAGAAAACCCGTAAATTATGGCTTCCGCTTCAACTGAAATGGTGGGCCAGCCAGGATTTGAACCTGGGTCGCGCGGCCCCCAGCCGCGAAGTATAGGCCAAGCTAACCTACAGGCCCCTTGTGTGCTTGTGTTGTGAATAGATTACACCAAAGCCTTGACGGATGGTGAATCAATCCTCTCTTGCTATACTGAAAGGTGCGACCTCATCAATTAGCTCGATGTGGCCAACATACATTCTTCGGCAGCAATACTTCTCTAAGCCTAGATCGTTGAGAACCTCTCCAGCATCCTCTCCCTCTGCGACTCTTTGTTTGAACTGTTCATATAGATGAGCTACGACTTTTCCGCAACTCCAACAACGTACTGGAATCAACATCTTTCATCACCTATACGACTTCTGCCACTTCTTGCGAGCGCCTCGACCCATTTGGTGCTTCGGCTCCTTGCGTCTTGGATCATTTACTAGTAGACTACGGTCGAATCTTAGGTACTCATCTCGAAGTTCCTCATCGATTCCCTCCGCACCACCATTGTAGTGTACTAAACCGCGAGCAATAGCAGTTCGGATTGCATCTACCTGTCCCATTTGACCGCCGCCTTCGACGCTTACCGAAATATCGACATCTGCAAGGCGATTCATCGCTTCTGCGATTTGAACTGGTTCTAACGCCTTTCTGCGAGCCAAAGCCGGTTCCATGATATGGATTGGTTGGTGATTTACACGAACTCGCCCTGCTCCCTTACGGACTGTAGCTCGAGCAATCGCGGTCTTTCTCTTTCCACTGGTTTCGACTGTCTGCTTTTTCTTTGACTTTGCCATCATTGCTCACCTTCCCATCGGGTGCCATCAATACCTAGGTGTTCACTAATTTCTCCTAGACGGACAAACTTCTGTGGTAAGTCTCTATCGAAGGAACTGGAGTCTCCCCACGCATGACCATCCGGCAAGTCTCCGCCGGATAGATTTGCTGGGGTGCCTATCATCACTCTCAAATCCCGAACAGCATTCCTTCCGGTGCTGTTCTTCTGGTATGGTAGCATTCCACGAACAGTCCTTTTGAGGATTTGATCGGGCATACGAGGGAAGAAAGGTCCCTTTCTTGGGTGGTTCAACTTGTACTTGTGATCGTATTTGGCGAAAACTGTAACCTTTGGTCCGGAGACTATGGCTTTCTCTGCGTTGACGATAATTACGCGTTTTTGATTTCCTGCTTTACGGGCTGTAAGTAGCTCGCTAGCAACATGGCTGGCGAGACGCCCTAGAACCTTGTCAGATGCATCATAAACGAGGGTGCTTGCTTCAGCCAAGAATCCTCACCCCCTTTCCATCTGGGTTCTCGTTCATCAATTCGCGGATCGTCAATACGCGCCCGCCTGCGGCTTCAATTTTCGAGCGGGCGCCGGTACTAACACTGTATGCGGCGACGCTCGGCTTACCGGACACATCACCACTGCCGAGCAGCTTGCCTGGAATGAGTACTACGTCCTCATCGGCAGCATGTCGGCTTAGGCGACTTAGGTTCGGTTCAGCCCAATTACTTCGGCTCTTTTCAAGCCTCAGAGCGACGTCTCGCCATAGTGCAGAACCGGTTGACCTGCTCTGGTCCTTTAAATCGCCAATTAGGGCGATTAAGGCCTGGTTGGTCTTTCTCATGTTCTTACTCATATAACTCCCTCGACGTATAGTTGGGTAGCGCGCCCACCTGACCACCTGTTATGAATGCTGCGGGTTGCCCCTACGGGGCATCAAGCCTCAGTACATCGAGAAGAGGATAGGACGAGAAGTATCTCGCCCTAATCCTCAACTCTCAGTAATCAAATTCGGAATCCACTATCGTCGCCGGAACCATCATCAATTCCTGCTATTCGCTCTTGCCCTTCTGCATCAACGAAAGAGCCGGCCTTTACAACAGAGCCATACAATGCTGATTCATTTGCAGTAGTTCGGTTCAACATTCCATCTCCCAAAGATGCACTAATGTGGTTAATTATCGACTGCAAAGCATTGATTGCTCTGTCTCGTTGATCTGCTCCAATATCGTGGTCTGAATACCTTGCTTCTTCGAATAAGGAGAAGAAGACATCCAAGTCTTCTGGCGGGGCAATACCTGATAGCATTCCATTGACTGCATCTTCGAATTCTCTGGTAGTCTCGTAGACCTTTTTCATCGCCCCACGGCTTCGGAAGAATCTTACTAATTCCTTGTAGCAATTGAAGATAGTATCGATGTATTCGTTGGATGCCTTTAGTGACATTAATGAATCTGTTAAAATACCACGTAATATTTCGATTCTACGTCGCTCAATGTAATTTCTATACATTATCGCACCAACTAATATCGCAAATGTCAAAGCAATACCCATAATTGTAAAAACCTGTACAGTCAAGAAACTAGTTTGGGCTTTTTCTACAGGGTCACCGAGGGTTATTACAGGAGTGTTATTCATATACTCTTCTTCGAATTCATGAGAACCTTGGAAGTGGATTATGACCTGCCATTTCCCATCTTCAATACAAGGCCCTCCCTGACTACATTCTAACTTACCAGGGACATTTTCTCCACTATAGAGGAAGCTAAATGAAGCAACACCTAATTCGCTCGTGGTTGCGTAGACTACATTGTGTGGAACCCATTCACTTTCATTCCAATACTGGTAAGTAAAGATAACAGTTTGAGATTCTACTGAAAGATCTAGTCTGTCCCGTAAAATCGCTACTGAACCGTTGATGTAGTCACCCTTCTGGTAACCATCAGGATTAGCCCAATTATTCTTCAAAAGTATATCCACTCTACTCCTAACTAGAACCTCGACATCGATGTATGAACCATTTACCACCGGTGTTGTCTCTGCTCTACATCCACCTGGTAATTCTTTATTGGGTTCGTAGGCGATTCTTACGACTCTGAATCCTTCCATATTATCTGATGTTGGCTCCACCCCACGTCGGCTTGGATTATCATCAGGATCACCACTGAACCACTCAATTTGGCCTGTTCCATCTTGAGTTATTGAGGTGGCAATAGGCCTAGTATTTACTTCTGGATCAAGATAGATATTCAGACACTTGCCACCAATTGGATTGCCGTTAGTTTGAGTCAATCTTGCATCTAAATGGAATGATTCCTTGAGATACAAGACAGGGAATACGGAGCCATTCTGGAATGTATAGGAATCGATGTCATTCCTGAACGGCCCGATCTCTTGCACATTTAGAGTTGAGTTAGAGAATACCGAGAATACTCGTGTTGTACTTGCATTCTGGTATCTATAGCGGTCATTATTCTCATACGAATTAAATTCGACTGTGACTCGAGCTTGGCCTGCTTGAACGTCTGTTAGAGGACAAATAATTTCAAAGAATCCATCTGTATCGCTACTTCCTGGTAAACATCCAACTATTCCTGACTCTGAGTTTATCATTTCATAACTTACCCTGATCGCTCTATTTGACAGATTGGATCCCAACTCATCAATTAGTTGACCGGTTACTATCATTGGTTTATCGATTGGTTGACCAGTTGTAGGGTCCATTTCCGAAGTATACACAATTTGATCATCAACGTTCAATGAGGTTCTACCAATCAAACTAAATCCATCTACTTGGAATTGCATAACTCTGCGATAATGATCGCTATTCAAGATCTGAGCGCATGGATCCCATGCTCCAGATGTGCTCAAAGCATCCGCGTCAAGTGGAGAACAGCCTTCGTGAGGTAGGTTCTCCTCAAATCTCAGAATTACGTTTACTGGACCGAATCCATCCGGTAAGAATGATTGCGGGTCGTCTTGAAGTAATTGTGGGTCTAATACCATCTCATGGTGTATTGTACCGGCATTTGGGCACTGCGTGTTGACAATTTGCCTGTGAGTTCTATCCTCAAAGTCAATACCTTCCATAATCACTAGGACCTCGCCGCCATTATCCCCACAGCCATCCAAGGCTTGTCCTGCATCCTTGACTAGGGCAGTCCGATTATCATCGGTAACCTGTGCGGTGAATTCCCAAATATCCCCATTAGTTCGTAAATTTGGTGTTGTATCTTGAACAGTGATGAAAGTACGGGAAACAACCCAGAGATCCATTGAACCGGATGTGCCTTGGTGTCTTGGGTCACCTGGATAATTATAGTCAAGTGTGAAATTACCCAAATCATGGTCTGCTTCGAGAGTCAGATTAATACTAAACCAACCAGTATTATCTGTCTCTACGATTCCATTGCTGCCATCAGCTTCCCAAACATAGTTAATTTGGGAATTAGTTAATGGTTGAAGGGAGTTATCTAACAATTGAATGTCTATACTACGATTCTGACCACGATACAATCGAGGTTGAATTAATTCTCTAAATTCACTCGTTCCAATTACTGAGACATTTAGGTATGCACCAGTTGGTGCTAGGACATTACTTTGATTTCCTGTGAAGTAGAAATTAGAATTAGTAAAATCGGCTCGAAGTCCATAATATCCAGCTGCATATTGAGAATACCAGGTCCAATTGTAGTCAAAGGTGGCAACGCCATTAATCATCTCAGGTGCTCGTGCAAAACCGGTCTCCTGCGAGCCTGCAAATATTCCATTTCTATCCAAATCAACTTGTAAGGTCATCGGATCGTTCGGCCAAGGGACCATTGTTCTATTCCAAACGCTGCCAATTACCCTCAGGGCCTCCCCAGTGAACATCTCTGGAATGATTTCACAACGAATAACACTTTCTGGATTAGTTGGTTCAGCGGGCCCGCATGGTGGAACGTTGAAATCGCCTCCATTTTGCATAGCGATTCGCCAATGTGTATCATTAGAAGAAAGATAAGGACGTAGTCTGGCACTCTCTCCAGTTAGTCCTTCAGGAGTTCCATCCCACGACATAGCATAGGGCTTACCAAGGCTTACATCTGCATAATTCAAACCTGCTAGGTCAAGGCTTGGCTGATGGAATAAGGCTCTCCAAGCACCAAAGGAGGACCCAGTAAATTGTGTTGCATCCCAAAAATAAACCGGTCTAATTGAAGGTGTGTACATATCTGCTTCAATGTACATTCTGTGCATTGAACGGATGTTGAATGCTTGAGTCTCTGACCCTTCTAAGTAGGGGAATGGCCATTCGTCTCCCAAATCTGGCCTAGCATAACCAATAAACGAATAGTCGCCAACCGGTAGGCTAGTGTTGGTGTAATCATAACGACCCAATACATAGTGATTCTTTGCATTGTCATCCCACACTATTTCTTCGTATCCACCAGGTAATTTTCCTTCGCCATTATCCATCGTTGAGTTCCACTGAACTTGTTTCCATTGACCTTGTGTACCTACGGTTTGAACAAATGTTAACGATGCCCAACCATTGGAATCAGAGCGATACCCATATCCATATCCATCAAAGATTGTTGGATGAGTGTAATTTCCAAATATTCCACCATGAACTCGGAATGAAATTGGTGCCTTGGGTATTCTATTATCGAAGATTCCGCGATCCCAATCTGCTTCGTAATGTACCTTATAGTCTACAAATAGAGGTTGTTCATCGCTCCTGAAATAAGTCCATGAAACATAGTCAATTGTTGTGTTTGCCCTGACCTCCACAGGTATTGGTTCAGTTTGTGAACCGTCATGGTAGAACATTTCGGTAACTTCAGCATATAGGTTGTAGGTTGTATTTGGCCCTACAATGAGGTCCTCAGGAAGTAGGAATTGTCCTACCTCAAAGGTTCCATCGGCTCCTGTAAGTACGTCTACGGTTTCAAGTGCAAGTGTTCCATTTCTAGCCCATTCTATGGTAATTTGAACTGGAAGGTCGGGGGCTGGTTCGAAAACTCCGGTGTCGGCTGACAACCAATTCACTGTACCCTTGAATATGGCTGGATTTAATGCGTCTAACCAAAGGATGTTGCTGCTAGTCATGTTAATTCTAGTTGGAACCTTATCATCTTCATCAGGCACTCCATCATTGTCATGATCCCAATCAGAGGTCTCGGAATGATCTTCTTCTAATTGATCCCAATCTCGATCGGGGCGTTCGTCCCAGTCATCGTCTTGGTCTATTCCGTCCGGTCCTGTGAATGGATCGGTCGGATTGGCTATTCCGCTTCCATTTCCATAATCATCGTGATCCCAAGGATTGGTTGATTGCTGGTTGAATCGAGAAGGCCAGAGCATAATCTCGTCTTTGTCAAGCATACCGTCTGAATCATCGTCGAGGTCAATATCATCTCTTAGGCCATCATTGTCGTGATCCCAAGGGGATATGAAAGGGGTTGCAGAATTCAATTCTAGAGTATTGACTATGCCGTCAGCGTCCCAATCATCATCCGCCCAATCTAGAACGCCATCGTTATCATGATCCCAAACACTTTGTTCCTCACCAGTGAAGCATAGGGTTTCTTGAACATCATCGGGCACTCCGTTGTTATCATCATCTGGATCTTCTCCGTCTGGGATTCCGTCGTTGTCATTGTCCACATCGTAATAAACGGGGAATAGTAGACCTTGTCCTAACACTCCTTGGTCCCAAACCGATTGATACCATCCGTCATTATCTGGGTCCGTGTCAGTTCCATCATCGTCATTATCATCACAATTTGACCCGATGAAGAAATTGCCTGGAGGTTCTGTTCCAGCATCATCGTCTAGGTCATCATTGCTGTCAAGCTCAAAATAATCCCAAATACCATCATTATCATCGTCGATGTCCCAGTGATCAAAAACTCCGTCGAAATCATCATCAAGATCTGCGGTATCATTTGTCATACATGATGGTTCAAAATCTACTTCCGGCATTGGTGCGCCACAGTCATCA
Organism: Methanobacteriota archaeon; assembly: GCA_002708385.1. Taxonomy (GTDB): domain Archaea; phylum Thermoplasmatota; class Poseidoniia; order Poseidoniales; family Thalassarchaeaceae; genus MGIIb-O1. Next base: position 13,993 of record PANM01000044.1, read on the forward strand.
TCGGGATCTACATCATTATCCAATAAATCCGCAACTTCATCTGGGAAACCATTTGCATTGACGTCAGAAGTCCATTGGAAAAATCCATTGCTTATACCTATCCATGCAGTAAATAAATCACGATTATTTCTCATCTCATTATAGCTTACTACTGCTGTAGGTTGGGGCGTGTCGGTTGTAAAGTCAAAGTGATAGCAAAAATCGTCACAACTTGCAGCAGGGCTGTTTGGAGGGATTTCTGAATCATCATATGGACCATCTGTATATCCAGAATTAGGCCGAGTTGAATAAGGAAGAGTGAATAAAAGTTGGCCCGTTCGAGATGCACCTAATAGAGGCCATCCATATAGCCATGCTAAAGGAAGACCACAAGCTACTGGATTAAGTCCACCACCTGTATTTTGAATAAAATTAACCAAAGAGAGGTCACATTCGCCGTCATCTGTAGTTCCACCGAATTGTGGGTTGTTTACATCTAATCTTCCGTCTGAACCCTCATCTTGATCCCACCAATCAGGCATTCCATCTGCATCCATATCTACATCTATGCCATTAATCAGGGAGTCCCCGTCCATGTCTATGTCAAAGTAATTATTTCCATTCCATGGACTCCATTTCATCATGACATAGAAGTACATCTCTGGAATATCTCCATTGGATTCCAATTGTGGAATTTCTGTGTCTGTTGTTGCCTGATACCCATTGTATGGAAGAATAAATCCATGCTCTTCTGAGAAAAATGGGCTAAAATGCCAATATTGGTCCCACATCAACTGCCTAAAAGTTGTGTAGGTTTGACTATCATCGCTGCCATCAATTGTATCTCCGTCTCCATGAGAGTAGCCATTTGAAGTGGAGAATTGGTCTGTATTGTCATTGTCTACTATTCCACAATTTCCATCGTCTGGGTCATACAAATCGGGTATTCCGTCATTATCATCGTCCCAGTCTTGATCATTGGGGAGGCCGTCTCCGTCAATATCAGTATCGATATCATTAGGGCCGTCATCCCGGAATCTAGAGCCATTGAATAGATGTAGATCATTGTCATCATCAAGATCGCAATTTGGATCTATGTCGAGCCAATCCAATACGCCATCATTATCATCGTCAACATCTTCCCAATTGTTAATGCCATCATCATCCCAATCGTTGTTTCCTGTGTAGGACTTTCTAGCTACGGTACAATTCATGTCAAAATTCTGAGGGTTTGGATTTTGTAAGCTTGGACAATTCCAACTTTCTACCTGATCGCTGGGTGCAAGCATGTAAGGATCTTCTTCGTTTACAATTCCATCATTGTCCAAATCATATGCAAAATCGGTCTCATCTGATCCCGGGTTTCCTAACAAATTATCTGCGGGCCACGCACCTCCAACATCTGTATCCATCCAATCCCAGACCAAATCGTAATCTGAATCAATTGCTCTGTAAATATCATCATCAGCATCTCTATCGTAATCTAGTTCACAATCGACACCAGGAATCTGAATTGGGTGATTATTCGGGTAATCTCCGACGCCGTCTAGATTTGTATCTAACTGAAGGCAAGAATCGGGAATACCATCGTTATCGTCATCCACATCATACATATCTAGTAATCCGTCGTTATCGTCGTCTGTATCCGCAGAATCCGGAGTGCCATCATTGTCGTTGTCTGGGTCCACAAAATTGGGAATTCCATCGCCATCTAAATCGCCATCTATTACTTCGGTAAATGCTGGATTTGTTGGGTGCCAAATTGTTTGTTCTTTGGTCGCGAAATTGAATTTATCTCTCCCATAGACGGCTGGATTGAGGTCAAAAGCTGCTGGAAGTGATGGGCTTGTCTCTGGGCCAACATTTATTGTTCCTGAAAATAAAATTGAGCCTGAATCTGGCTCATCAAAATCCCAAGACCCCAGTTCGTTAAATGTAAACGTAAATGTATCTCCAGGTGCGATTTCTCCGCTATCAAAACTGCCATCTTGAGCAGTAACATTGTGACCTCTAGTATCGTCATTGGACCATACCACAGTATCACCAACTTCAATGAAGTATAACTGAGGATTAATTCCTGTGGCTGTAATTGAAATTGTTATTGTTTCCTTTGAATCCCAAGCATTCGGAAAGTCCCACATTGCTGAAGTATCAGTTATGTTGGTTGTTACTGAGGAATCCCAAGGGTGCGAATCCCATAGGTCAACGACTCCATCGTTATCGTCATCGTCATCAAAATAATCCTGGGTACCGTCGCCATCAAAATCACAAGGCCATGTGAACTGATCTATTCTTCCATCATTATCGTCGTCCTCATCGTATGAACCACGATCGCTTCCGTCTACGTCTTCATCGGTTACTCCATCATTATCGTGATCCATTGGATTCTGATCTATTTTGTAGCCAGTTCCTACCGGAGTGCCGGTCCATGGATGAACTGTGTTCGGGTCAACGTATCTGTCTGAGCTAACATTCCAAGGATCGGCGCCCTGTGAATAATCAATCGGCCCCTCTAAGATGCCATCATTGTCATCGTCCCAATCATCTTCATCGAGTATTCCATCATTGTCGTGATCAAAGGGGTGAGTTCCATAACATCCATCAAAACGCTCAATTAAATCACTAATTCCATCATTATCATCGTCTAAATCATCTAAATCATTGATTCCGTCATTATCGTGGTCATCGGTGTTTGTCTCTTCGAGGAAGAACCCATATCCTGGGTCTGATAGAAGAACGGACGGGTCAGAGATTTTGCCTTGGTACGATGCGTAATCTACCCAACCTGCGTCATTATAGGCAGCATGATCGAAATCTACCATAGCCACTGGATGACCTTGTGTTGTCCCAATGGTTGCTCCCTCGGCTTGGTAGAACTGTTGGTAAGCAGTTCTCGCAGGCTTGTCCTCGGACACCTCAAGATTTGTAGAATTTTCATCTAAACCAATGAAATTATACATCTGTGTACTCATTATCATCAGCACTACCATCATTAGGGCTGAGCCACTCTTCTTTCTATTCTCTCGACCGTACCAAGTCTGTTTCTCTTCGTTCATTCCGACCACCGAAGTATTGTTGGATAGTCTATCTGCTTATCAACGAATCCCCGCATGTGCGCGCGCGAGTATCACGGAAGCCTCTGAGTATCATACTTCGATGCAATCCTTATTGCCGGAGATAGTTTGATGGTTTCGACCAACTTCTGAGCATCATGGCAGATGCAGGTTCAGTCGCTACCCTGACATTACTCGGTGCTTGTGGCTTTGTAGTTCTGGTTGTCTTGAATCTAGTTTTTTTCCTTAATCAGGAAGAGAGTTTTTCGGTATGGTTGAAAAATGCTACTTCAGGACAGAGATTTCTCGCTGTTCTCGATGGACTTGTTACAATTTATATGGGGTTAGAATTTCTCGAGATTTTATTCCTATTGATAATAATCTAGGCCAAACTATATCTAGATATTTTTTTCCATGTATTAAAAAAACAAGATTTTCTGAATTTTTCCCATAGCGCCAATAAGAATGGTATTGCGATCGAAAATCATTGAGTTGGCTACTACAGAATCTAACTACTAATTCAAACAAAGTTATGCCCTATGATATGGTAATCCTTTGATGATTGTTGAGCCTCGATATAATTGCTCTAACAAAACAACTGCGGCTAATTCGTGTGGTAGCGTAATCAACCCAAGCGACAGAGATGACATCCCTTCACTATACTCTCCGAAGCCACCAGGTGGGCCAACAACCAAGTGTATGTCAGAACTTGAAAGACGCCATTTTTTCAACTTCTCAGCGTATCCCATTGAATCTAGAATTTCTCCTTTTTCTTCAAGTACAATCACATTACTTTCACCTGCTTTTTTGACAATTGAATTCAGATAAGTCTCTGGATCTGTCCGGTTTCTATGCTCAGAAAGAGACACTCCCTCTCCTGATAATCTGTTAGCATAATCTGAGATAGCCATGCTAAATGCTGCGTCTTTGGGCCTACCATGGAGGTGCACAACGATACGTCCCATGTAGGAGCGGGGTTATTGTCATCCTTTGATTGATTCGTAAGCATCAAGGCTGACGGCTTGTGCCCAAGGATTGAGAGACATGAGTTGGTGGCCATTCAAACGCAAGGAAAAGCCCTTGCAAGATGACCTCCATATTCGTGGTACAAGAATTTGGCTACAAGATTTAAGAGAATCTTGTGAGATGAATTTCGATAACCCAGAAGAAGGTAGGAGATTGGTTCGACAGATGCAAATCGAGTGGACGGACGCACACTCAGAAGGGGAAGTAGATGATGCTCTTCTTGATGGTTTGGATAGGCGCGCAATACGTCTTTTACGAGCCTCTGATGACGAATGGCTAAAGTGGCTTGATGATGATGACTTTTGGAAGCCTGGATGGCGCGACCAGCCTCGAGGTGAATTAGAATGAGCACTTCGGAATTGGATTACTGGATAGTGCTGTTTTTCGCTCTTGGCGCAGTTTCATTATATTACGCGAGGTTACAACCTTTCCCTGAATTTGGAAATAAATTCGGTTGGTCCAGTATAGCATTAGGGTTGGTTTTTCTGATCAGCAGAAATGCCCCAAGAGATACTGCGATATTAGCACCAACAGTTACCGCAGCAATTTTTGGTGGTCTCGCCGTTATGTACGGCGTTAGGCACATGGTGGTGACGCAGCAAGATGTGTTAGTAGCGCCCTTTGGAGGTGTTCTACTGTGTGTAGGAACTGTTAGTTTGATGGCCGATTCGTGGGGCGAGATGAATTCGACTTACCACCTAATTTCCTTTGTTACAGCCTCGGTTGTGGTTATGCTAGAAATTTATCTTGCATTCAGAGGTCTAGTAGTCGGTGTACAAGGAATTACTTGGTCAAAATCTGGTCTCAGGCAAGTAAGTAGAGGGTTATTACAAGGCCCTAGAGGTGCTATTTCACACTTTGAAAGATCCTGGGACATGGATGACCAATGGCTCAATGCGATGAGCCATGCGGCTCTTGCTTTAATCCACAAACACCTAGGTAATACGAGTTTAGAAAAGGAACATGTGGAAGAATTGCAAGCTATTGGTGGATGGGATGCAGTTGATCCCGCTTGGATACAAACAATTGAGAAAGAATTGTCGAAATTAAACACGCCCTTTGTACGAGAAGAGGAATGATTGAAGTGGGGACGATTGAAATTCTGATTCATACTCGGGGGTACTAACATGGTTCGGATAACCAAGGTTCATACCGGCGGAGGAGACAAAGGTGACACCTCTTTGGTAGATGGTACTCGGGTTGGAAAAGAGCATCCGCGGGTTGCCATCTATGGAACAATCGATGAAGCAAATTCTGCTATTGGATTAGTACGTATGGAATTGAATAGGTCCTCTAAAGATACACCTGCCGGGGGAGAAAAATCTGAAGGTTTTTCACTTTACGAAAGTGCTGATGATATGCTAGGATTAATTCAACAGGAATTGTTCGACGTCGGTGCTGAATGTGCCTGTCCTCCAAATGGCCTGCCCGAACAGATGTCAATAATTGGAATTGAGGCTTGCGATAGATTGGTTACAGAAATGGATTCAATGCTGGAAGACCTGCAACCCCTAACTTCCTTTATCCTACCAACCGGTAGCCCTGCTGTAGCAAATTTACACATGGCTCGAACGATTGTTAGAAGGGCTGAGAGAGAAGCTTGTGGGCTACGGGAAGAAATTCGGCCTGAGGTGATTAGCTATCTCAATAGGCTCTCAGACCACTGCTTTGTACTCAGTCGATGGCTAACCGCAATGACTGGAAAAGAAGAGACTCTATGGACACCTTTAGGCAAAAGAAAGTGAATTTTCGGATCAATTTTAGTTGGCAGGATTTAGGTACGATCTTGCCTCACGAAGAAGTAATTTCTCCTGTTCGAAAGTAAGCTGATCTTCTGCGTCATCGAAACTAAGCCACAGATAGTTAGTGTGTTCGTGAGATAATTTAACCTCGAGTTGATTGGTTGAAGCAATGTACCAGAATACTTGCTTTTCCACCGGTTTGCCCTTCTTCTGGAAAGTATATTCCGTTCTGTGACTCCATCCAGAATCAATCTCGACCTCATTGATACCGGTTTCTTCTTTTAGCTCTCTGCGAGCGGTTTGAAAATGGTCCTCTTCCCCCTCTACATGTCCCTTCGGATATGACCAATGTCCCTGTGGATATTGCAATAAGAGAACGCTGTCATAATTGACTAGAACGAAGCCGCATGACGTCTCCATAGGGTGTGGGATAGGCATCGTACATTTGTCCATTATCCTGCTATCATCAAGTAATTTCTTCAAAAAAAGTAGGCATTATTGTATAACTTACTAGCCAAACAAATGATAGGTTGGGTGCGACGCAGCCCTACGGTGCCTCACCCTGCATTGTCGCTCAAAATTCATCGAATCGTCACAGATTCAGATCTAGACGGAGTAGTAACTGCGGCTATATTGAGAAGATGGTGGAAAGATTCCGAAATTGTATTTGGCCACCCTGGTGCTCTTCGTGCTGGAATGTTGGATGAAGTAATTGACCGAAATACAGCGGTTTGCGATTTACCAAGACACCCTCAATGTGGACTTAGTATAGATCATCATCAGTCCAACGCACCAATTGATGATGAAGATAATTCTGAGATGGTGGTTGTTTGGAAGCCTACGCCTTCAGCGGCAAGAATAGCCTTTGAGTTGGTTGGAGAAGTAGTCGATGTTTCCGATTTGAGCGGCCTTATGGAATGGGTAGACAAGCTCGATGGGGGGTCTGTTAGTAAAGAGGAATTTCTTTCAGACCATCCCGTGGTTTGGCTAGGAAGAATCATCGGTGGTAATGATATAATCTCTCTAGAAATTTTGGAGGCTCTGAGTCGTGGAGATTCCGTAGAGCAGATTCTTTCTTCTGAAAATATCTCATCTGTTATCGCAGAAAAACGAGAATTTCTGAATCATGCAAATTCAATTATCGCAGAGCGGTTAGAAGTTCTTGATAGGCTCGCTGTGGTCCGATTAGAAGACACTGGGGTACGTTCCAATGGTTATCGTGTTACCGCCTTGGCTGGAGAGGACTGCGATGCTTGTATGGTTATTCATGGAGATGTTGGCGCTGGGTTCGGAGAGGAAGATGCCTATCCTGTTTCAGCCTCATTTTACACTAACTCATTCCTCCACACAGAAGGTGGAGTTTTCGATCTAACGCAGTTAGCAACAAGATTTGACCCCGACGGAGGAGGTCATGCCAATGCCTGTGGTTGTAGGATTCAACCGCTAGAAAATGGTCAAAGGGTTGAGAGGAAAGTGGTCCACGGAGATATCGGAGAGAATATTCGAGAATGGTTGAAAATGTGGGCAAATCGTTAGCCGATTAATTGTAACAGATAAAGAAAGCCAAGGAAGGCATGAATGGCAATTAATCCAATCATAACATCACTAAGTTTACCGTGTAACTGCTTTAATTTCACAAATGATTTACCAGCCATTTTTTGGGCACTTGTTTTCCTACCTAAATTCCAGAGGTAAGTCATCAGAGCTACTCCAAGTAATCCGGCCCAGCCATGGAAGTGTCCAGGTATTAACAAGTCGAGAGTGAAGTCTTTCCCGGAGAGTAGAGATGATGCTACTTTGGCGGCGAAAGCTAATGCAACAACAATCAGCACCCAACGAAATAATCGCTCCCCTTGCAATTCATGATTATCTAATTCCTTAGCTCTTTCAGAGCCCCTTAACGAAACGCTCAACTTCCTCCAGTTTCGTTGCTTTACGAACTCTCGAATGATCACCAATGCTGCAATAGGGTGCAACAAGAGAATGAGGGCTTCGATGATTTCCACGTTACTTCGGCAGGCTCTAGAGGTCTTGAGTTCTCCTTCTCACGCCTTGCATAGCAAGGCGATGTGTTGATGTAGGCAGGGGTGGGGCGATGTGCCTACCGGAGTGATTCAATTTGGAGGATTACCTGCTCGATTGTATTGAACAATTGCAAAGAGCAGGTGAAGATTCTGGTCGTCGAAAATCCGAAATTCAGAGACACAAGGCTTGGAATTTACTCAACAAAGAATGGAAAGCTTTGGCTTTTTTAGCCGTAAATCAATATGCCCCGGATTCGATTGACCCAAATTCTTCAGACGGTAAGGCAAGTAGGCCAAATAGACGAATAGGTAGAAGAGGCGGTAGAGGAGGCCGTACCGGACTACAAGATCGCTTGGAGTTACCACAATCAGTAATTTCCTCAAATCAATCTCCAGCCTACAGGCTCGCAGTTTTGATTGCGCAAAAACACAAGATGGGCGATTCTTGGAATAACGAATGGGATGAGGCTGTTATTGCCTTGAGAGAAGAGTGTGAATCCGGTGTGCATCCCGTTTGGGAGCGTATGGCTAGGGAGGCACCGTTACTAGCTGAATTAGGTAGGTTCCCTATATCCGAAAATGAGAATGTGGTAGATTCAGAAGGATGGCTCAGTCAGGCTGATTTCGACCCCCAAGATTCTGCTGCCTTACTGGCTTGGCTAGAATCCTGTACACTTCAATTGGACGTTTATCAGGCATCGACAATTCAAAAAATTACCAGAGATTTGAGATCGGGAAAACCCCGCCCTCAAAAGTGGAAAGCTTGGATGAATCCCTCACTACATGAAATGTCAGGAGATTACATGATGTTGGAATCGATACTGTTGGCCGCAGGAAGGTATGAGGGGTCTATTGCAATTTTCGATATGATAGAATCCAAGAGTTTACGACCATTGGCAAAGGCACAATCGACTTTACTTTCGATCAGGACAGGGCCCATTGAAAATTGGAACGATGCGGCCTTAACTAGTGGCGATGATAGGATTTCCAAGGCAATCCGACTCGAGGCATGGAAAAATTTCCAATCTGGCGAAATATCTGATGTTGACAGAATACTAAGCGGTATACAAATTCTCGAAAAGCATGGTCACTCACCTCCTGATTCACTTAACTGGGAGGCAATAGAACTGCTTTCACTTGCGAATCGAGAAGAAGAGGCGCTTTCCATTCTGAGCGGGTTAGAGATAAGCAGTGAGTCACAAATGGAGATAGCAATTAATCTGGTTGCGAAAACCGGTGATTCAAGTATTGAGCGCTCCATTTTGAAGGGGCTCGAAAAGACATCTGACGAATTGGCCTTGAGTGTAATGCGGAATGTAGTGGCGCCTATTTCGGTTCGAAAGACCGCTGCAAAAATACTCTCAACGAAGAATCTTGGAATAGAGGAAGAAGTATTGGACATCTACACTCTATCAGCAGATGTAGAAGGCCTGAGTCGTGAGTTCCTTAACCACTCAGAATTAATTTCAAAATTTCCTCATCGTGCGCTATTAGTTTGGCATCTAATTCCGGCCAAGAAAGGAATCTCAATGATTGAAGATCTTGAAGGTATGAGGAAAATTGCAATACTTTCGCTTGCAGATTATGAGCAAGATGGCATAATGACTGATGCCTCTTCTTCATTAATTGCCCTGCTGAGTGGCAATCCTTCTGCAATGGAGGCTGTACATGAAAAATTGGATTCTAAAGGACTTGAGGCACTTAACCAAGTTAGGGCGGCATTGAGAGCAGACGGAGATGGATTGGTTGAAGAAAACCGAATTGAAAGATTAGAGCAATCCGTTCAAGATGCTGATTTGACATATCTAGAAAGAAGTTTATTCAGCGTCCTAATCAGTGCCTTACATTTGAACAGAGCAACTATGGATTTACAGAGTGGAGTCGATGATAGAGTCTCGTCCGCATTGGAATCATTGGGAGATTTGTGCTCACATGAAAGTGTAGAATTGCGAACGATTAGATTTGCTACTGATTTGGTATTGGAACACAATGCTTCTATTCCTAATTTAGAAATGTGGTACAGACAGTATGATAATGGCTCTTCAAATCACCAAATAGTCAGAGCCACAATTTCGGTTGCAAAGGGAGACCGGATCAATGCGGCTCGCTCATATCGAGATGCCGCGATGAGAATCAGTGGTAATTTCGAACAGTCCTCGTTATTACTTAGAAAATCACTGATTGAATTCGCTCTAGCCGGTGGTTGGAAGGAAGCGATTGATTTGATTGAAAAATATCCTGAATTGATTGCATCTGTCACATCAAGATTCCAACTCTATTTGCGAGTGTGTGCTGATGCCGACGCCGGTCGTAACGAAATAGCCACTCAGAGAATAATCGAATATACCTCTTCAAGAGAGCCTGCCATGGATACCGAAGAAAGCCCAGACAGAGATGTTGTTAAACGTCGGTTAGAAGTACTCGACAGAGCACTAAGATATTCTTCAGAGCACAGATTACCAGAGGATCCATTCCGAGGGAGAGTCTTAGCAGCACAAATGATGATGCGACGTAAGGTACCAAGTCGAAGAAATGAACTCGAAGGTAGATTCTTGATGGAATTGAATGAAAGAAAGGAGGTCTTAGAGATTACACTAATTGCAGAAGAAGTTGCAGATTTATCTCCAATTCGTGGACTTAGAATGTTTGAAACCGCGATTCAATCTGAAAATTTTGACCTTCGCCAAATTCAGACATTAGTTCGCTCTCAAAAGGCTCTATTCCGCAGACATAGCAAGAATATCCCAGTCCGGCAACGGCGATCGTTGAGTCATCTTTCACTGCGGCCGTTGGTACTTGTTGACACAAATATTCTAATCGATGCATTGAAGGATGATTTGTTAAGCCAGATTTCTCAGGATAACTATGGTACTTTCGATTGGACTGTAGAAAGGGCCTTTGTTTGGATGCTCAAGAGAAGAAGCGAGGAAGGTCGAATTCATCTTTCCATACCGATGTCCGCGGAGGCTGAATTCCTCAATCGAACCCGGTCACCAAAGATTACTCGAGATTTGTTCAAAGATGTCTACATCGACAGTAAGGCTTGGAAGTCCACGGTTACCTCTAAACTTCTGCAACAGAGAGTTGAAAATATTCTGAAAATCTTTGGTAAATTCCGAGCGGATGTGGATATCGAGGTCAAGAGAGGGGTTGACCTCGAGCCTTTCCTAATTCGTCATTCACAAATTTTCGAGAGAGTAACCGAAGCCAAGCAATTAGCCAGAGATGACCCCCCTCCAAGGAGTGTAATTGATGGTATGGAAATCTTCCCTGAATCTGGCGACCTTGACATAATGCGCGATTCAACCGTTCATGCTGCTTCTACAATTCCAGACGTCGGTTGTGTCTTAGTTGCCACAAGAGATTCTGACTTCACTCTAATTTCAAGAGCTCTACATGATAATTTCGGATTCGATGCAATTTCAACTGCTCAGCAGTTGAACAGTCACATTCTTCGAAATTGATTTCGTCTTTAGGGCCATAATTAATCCGAACTCCAAGCCGCCAGATACCGATTAACTTCGGGTTCGTCATTTGGTCGGTTTTGGATTAGGAATTCTGTTTGGTTCAATTGTGACCCTACCTGCTCAATGAATTGGCGTTCCAAAGGCCAAGGTGGCCCATCGAGTTTCTCGCCTGTTAGATTAATTCTACCTATGCAAACCAAATTACCATTGGGTGCTACTAATGGGGCTAATTTCGCTGCAGCAACCTGTCTAATTTCTGGAGGAATTGCTTGGAGTATGTGTACTTCCAATACTAGATCCCAAGCACCTTTCCATTCCTCTGGTAGATTGAGCAAATCTTCTGCTTTCCACTCTATATTGGGCTCTTGGTGTATATGGGATGCCCATTCAACCGCAGTTGAAGAGAGGTCGAATGCCGTAACTTCCCAGCCTGTTCGAGCAAGGTAAGCTGCATCTTCGCCAAGGCCACATCCAACAACCAATGCTCGCCCTCGAGATACTTTTTGTTCATTCCACTCTACTAGAAATGGATGTGGATGCCCATCAGACCAAGGAATCATTGTATTGTCTCCCTCAGAAATTCTGTAGAGTTTCTCAAACCAAGCTAACGGGTCGCCAGAATCTTCTGCTTTGCGGGCCATTTCGTGGATTTGTTCACGAAGTTCAGCAAGCTCTTGCTCGCTCAGCTCGGACACTGTACCATCTCACATATGGGAAATAATTGCCTGTCCAAACTCACTGCACTTGAGTAAAGTGGCTCCTTCCATCAGACGCTCGAAATCATAGGTTACAGTTCCTGCTGAAATCGCACTCTCCATCCCCTTGACGATTAGATTTGCTGCTTCGACCCATCCCATGTGTCTGAGCATCATCTCTGCTGAAAGAATTAGACTACCCGGGTTGACCTTGTCTTGACCGGTGTATTTTGGCGCCGTTCCATGAGTGGCTTCGAAGATGGAGATTCCAGTATCGTAGTTTATGTTAGCGCCCGGTGCAATACCTATTCCACCGACCTGTGCTGCTAGTGCGTCTGAGATGTAATCACCATTCAAATTCATAGTTGCAAGAACACCGTATTCGCGCGGGCGCGTGAGAACTTGTTGTAGCATTGCGTCGGCAATTACATCCTTGATGACAATCGTATTCCCTGTCTTTGGATTAGTCAAAGTACACCAAGGGCCGCCGTCTAATTCTACTGCTCCGAATTCATCTTTGGCTAGTTGGTATCCCCAATCTCTGAATCCACCTTCTGTGAATTTCATGATATTTCCTTTGTGAACAAGAGTTACTGAATCCTTGTCATTATCGATTGCGTATCTGATTGCAGCCCTTACGATTCTAGCTGTGCCTTCGACGCTAATCGGTTTGATTCCGATTCCGGAGGTGTCAGGGAAGCGAATCTTTTCGACACCCATTTCGTTTTGTAGGAATTGAATGACTTTCGAGACTTCCTCGCTACCTGATTCCCACTCTATTCCCGCGTATACATCTTCGCTATTTTCTCTGAAAATAATCATGTCTACTGCGCCGGGGTCTCGTACGGGACTGGGCGTACCTGCGTACCAGCGAACCGGACGGACACAGGCGAATAAATCCAGTTGTTGTCGGAGTGCGACATTGAGGCTCCGGATTCCTCCTCCTACCGGAGTTGTTAGAGGGCCTTTGATCGATACTAGGCCGTTCTTCATTGAGGCAAGTGTCTCATCTGGTAACCATTCGGCAGTGGCGTTGAATGCCTTTTCTCCAGCCAATACTTCAGACCAGTGTATTTGGCGAGATCCTGAGTATGCCTTGTGGACTGCTGCATCGACTACGTCAATCATTACAGGAGTAATATCGACTCCAATTCCATCTCCCTCGATGTAATGGATTATTGGTTGATCGGGTACGCTCAAACGACCTTCTTCCATTGTAATTGC
>PANM01000045.1 GCA_002708385.1 Methanobacteriota archaeon
AATCTACAACAGACAATCAAGCCTGCTCAGGGTCTTGTCTTGAAATGACTAGGGGATTTCTAAAATTGACTATGTTAGTAATGTTCGCAGTGTTTTGTCTGTCACTTGTACGTCCAATTCCATCGGTTAAAATCGCTACTTTTGCTACTTGGTTAATTGGAATCTCGATTATTCTAATTGCTATTCCTTTAGCGATAGCCACAGATTTTGGAATTGCAGGTGGAAATGAGAGTGGTGGCGAATCCTCAACAGGAGGATTCGACACCAATACTCAAGAAACTGTTGAAGTCAATCAATTTGCTCATTTCCAACAAGATAGTGGGTTTGGATTCTCTTTGAATGGGATAAAATTCACTTACGAGTCTATGGGATTTGATCTTGGTCTGCTAGATGAGGAGGATAGAGAAAATATCACTGAAAACCCTCCATTAGAAGGTGAGCCGGGATATGAATCATTGATAGGATTCGATGGCCAACTAACTATCGGACCAGGTTCATTGATTACTTGGTGGCTGCTTATATTACCATTACTAATTCTAAATTTAATTGAACCTAGAGAGTCTTTCGAGGAGGTGTGATAATGAGGGTAAATCCGCTGCTCTTTCAGGTGCATAGAGATACTTCCAAGCCTCAAGATGCTGAGCTACGATCATAATTACTGCGAAGTCATCTGCTGTTGCGTCTTCACCATAAGAAATCGAGACTTGTTGTTTGGCAGATAGTTCGGTGAACTCTCCTCCACCTGCCGCCTCATCAAGGTCAATTGCTAGGTCTGCCTCACCTTCTGAAATGATTGCAGAATCCCAAGGGCCGCCAATTAATGATCTTCGACCTTCGACGGGAATAATCGAGCCTCCTTCCTCGCCCCAAGCAGCGGCTATTGCACGAGCCGCAGAACCGCCGCCGCGCATTCTCAATATGCTTCCATTCGGTTCAACACCAATGTGTCGACAAGCAGCAACAAACCCCATACCATCGGTGCTGGTTCCGGACCAAACTCCGTTTGTTCGCTTCAACTGATTAATCGCATTAACACCTTCAGGCCCAAAAACCGCAAGTCTTGCCTGAGGTGAATGCTTCAAAGGGGCAGTACAACTTAACCAAATATCTCCTTGTAGATTTTTCAGATTCATCTCAAACTCATCCATAGAATCTGCTTCCAGATATACAGATTGAGCCTCTAGCCCAAGTCTTTCGCCCACTATCTCGAATAATCTAGGAGTCAATGAGTGAGAGATTGGATATCCCGCAATACCCCAGTATGCCGGTCCGTTCACTATTGGGGCCTATGAATTCTCCAAGATGAAGGTTTCAAGACAGGCGGGTCGGACCGATTGATGATGGAAAGCGACCTCGACATCGCCCGAAAGGCTACAACTCGCCCAATTGAAGAAGTAGCGGATAAGCTAGGTTTAGAGCGCAGTGACTTGATTTTACAAGGTTCTTCGATAGCCAAGATATCTTGGGATAGACTCAAACAAGCAGGTAGTGAAAAGCAAGGATTCTTGATTTTAGTTACAAGTGTCAATCCAACTCCTTTCGGGGAGGGTAAGACGGTAACCACAATTGGTCTCAATCAGGGTCTCAATCGACGCGGCCACAATGCAACCTGTGTAATTCGTGAACCTTCGATGGGCCCGGTCTTTGGAATCAAGGGTGGAGCGGCAGGGGGTGGATTCTCTCAGGTTTTACCAATGGAGGAAATTAACCTACACTTTACTGGTGACCTACACGCTGTAACAATGGCTCACAATCTATGTTCTGCTATGCTTGATAATCACCTTCACCGAGGAAATAATTTGGATTTAGACCTAAACAGAATTCTTTGGCCACGTGTTATTGACATGAATGACCGTAGTCTACGTGAGGTAACAGTCGGACTTGGAGGTAAGGCCAATGGAATCGTCCGAACAGAGAGGTTCGATATTACCGCAGCAAGTGAAGTAATGGCGATTCTAGTTCTTTCAAAGGACTATGCTGACCTTCGCGCAAGGCTGGGAAGAATTGCAATCGGTGTCTCAACAAATGGCGGTCTTGTAACTGCAGAAGATTTGGGGTGCGCTGGTGCAATGGCACTTCTTCTGAGGAATGCTTTGTTACCTAATCTTGTGCAAACACTAGAGGGAGATCCAGCCTTCATTCATGGAGGTCCATTTGCAAATATCGCTCACGGAAACTCCTCAATTATTGGAGATGCACTCGCACTGTCTTGCGCTGACTACGTGGTTACAGAGGCAGGATTTGGAGCAGATATGGGTGCTGAGAAGGCTTTGCAAATCAAAGCGCAAGCTGCTGGTAAAGTACCAGATTGCTTAGTTCTAAACGTCACTGTGCGTGCAATGAAATTGCACGGAGATGGATTTTCTACCGGCGGTGGAAAAAGGCCTCCAAAGGAAGAGTTGGAGACAGAGAATGTCGAAGCGACCAGAGCCGGTGCCGCAATGAATCTACGTCGTCACGTCCGTAACCTATCTTCGACCAATGTTCCTGTGGTAGTCTCCATCAATCGGTTTGCCAGCGATACAGATGCTGAAATCGAAGCCATACGTGAGGAAGCAATTGCCGCAGGTGCGAAAGATGTAGTTGTCTTCGAAGGACATGCAAAAGGCGGGGAAGGTGCAGTCGCTCTTGCAGATGCTGTAGTCGAAGCTTGTGCATCTCATGATGCAGCAGGTAGGCCTTATGACCCAATAGTTGAGCCTAGAATGCCTGCTGATCAAACAATTCTTCGAGTTGCAACTAACGTATACGGTGCTCATACCGTTGACTTTTCGCCAGAAGCCCACAAGACCCTCGAATCATTACGAGAATGGGGTCTTGAGAATCTGCCAGTATGTATGGCAAAGACTCAGTATTCATTTAGTCACGAACCTACAGAATTAGGTGCACCGACTGGATTTACCCTTCCAATTCGTGAATTGAGATTAAATTCAGGTGCAGGATTCATCGTCGCAGTTTGCGGTTCAATGATGACTATGCCTGGTTTACCAATTCGCCCTGCGGCCATGGACATGGACATGGACGATGATGGCCGACTAACTGGCGTATTCAGTTGATGGAAGTGAAGATTTGCGACAACTGAAGGCCTCAGATGAAGGGGTCAGACTTCGCATAGATTACGCCAATGACCTCTGGACATTGGCTCAGATTTGTCGTGTCGGCGCTAATCTTGGAATGCTTTCTCATCGGCGTGACTCAACTACTGGAACTCAGGAAGGAGGCCGTTCTAAGTCCGCGGAAAGAAAGCCGATGTGGATTGAGATCGAAGTTTCAGAATGTACTTTCCAGCCATTTACGGATAATCTTAGAGTCCATGGGGTAATCTCGGAAGCAAAGATCGATATTGGTTCCCACCATACACATCTTGTAGCCCCTGGAAATGAAGTCGAGATATCTTTTGAGGGAGGTCTTCCTGAACTAGATCGAGAATTAATCAAGTCAGCCCTTGCAGCAGGTTCTCAACCTAAATCGGGTCTAGTGGTAGTTGAGAACGATGAGGTCTTGATTTTCGAAGTATCAGCCCACGGTATTAGAGATGTCTCATCGTTTTCCATGAGAGGTGGGGGCAAGAGAGCCGATGATTCCACAGGAGTTCGTCGAGGTTTCTTTGAAAGGGTAGCACGTGAAACAAAGATGGTTTTTCCAAATCAAATGCCCCTGGTGATTTGTGGACCAGGAATGGCTCGTGAGAAATTCGAAGGAATGCTAAGGGCACTTGGAGCAGAAAATCAAATTCTCAACACTGCTTCATCGATTGGTGGTCGAGCCGCGGCTAATGAAGTGCTAGCGGGTGGTGCAGCTGATGCTGTATTGGGAGAACATGAATTGGTACGACAAGTTCGGACTATTGAAGAAGGTCTTACTAGAATTTCAACAAATGGAGCAGTCTCCTATGGTCTTAGTTCCATTGAAGAGGCTGCAGATCAAGGGGCAGTGGAGACTTTGGTTGTGGATGCATCCTTACTTCGCTCAGATGACAGAGCGGTTAGATCTAGGTGGGATACTATCACCTCTGCAATTACGACAAATCGTGGAGAAGTAATCCAGGCTTCTACAGACCATGATTCTGGCCAGCAACTTATCGGAATGGGCGGAGCAATCGCTTTGTTACGTTGGAAGGTCGATTGAATGGAAACTATCGTCCGTATTGTAGGGTTTGGAGTGGAATCCGTTTCTGGTGTCCTTAACTCAGCCGAAAATGCCTCAATCGACCTAGTTCATATACCCGATTTATCTAACTTTGATCATGGCGAGATTGATTGGCGGAGTCGTCTAGAGGGCGCCCATTGGTTGGTACTTTCATCATCCACCATCCTCTCAAGTGATAATGCCAGAAGCGCTCAAGGAGCGAGTATGACCTTCGCTGAATTTGAAGGCCCTCGAACTGTTATGTTAGTTGAAATTCCTCGTAATCCAAAGAGACTGGAGGAGGCTTGGGGTTTTGTTATCGAAAGAATCAGGCAAATCCATATGCTATATTTTACCGAAGAAGCATTATCGGCGATTGCGGAAATAGAAGGGATAGACAAGTCTACGCTACTCAATGAAATTCGGTTAAGGGGTATGACTCCTCAAGTAATCGGTTTCCAATCTTCAAAAAAAGAAGTAAAAATTGAGCACTCACTAGGAAATTATTCTGGAATTCCTAACGCTGAAAACGCCTCGCAGTGGCTCGGCCAATACCTTTGCGAACTACCATTGCAAGGACCTGGTGCGGATGGTATCAAAAAAGCCGCAATGCGTTGTTAATTTCGATATAATTAAGGATAATCTCCGTCGATTATTGTCTAACAAGTCTAACCACCAGCGAATATGCCTTTAGTAGGGACACCCTTTCGCCTCGTCCTGCGAGAGCGAAGCCTATGCCACTCAAACTCGGACCAGCCGGTGTACCATTGTCCTGCAAGGGCAGGACTATTGTTGAGGGAATGGACGATATCACCGTTCTTGGATTAGAGACAATGGAGATTCAAACTGTCAGACAAGTACAACCTCATCACTTCGATCAATACTGGCAAGCAGGTATCCTCAGTCACAAAACAGACTTCGAGATGAATATCCATGGGCCATATTACGGGGAACTATTGGGCAGTCGACGTGAGAGGAACAGAACACTCTCGAAAATGGAGTCAACCATGCAGGTTGGCAAGATAGTCAATGCTAGACATATGGTTTGTCATGTAGGCCCATATGGTGAGTGGGATCCTGGCAATAAAGCTAACGAGGAGGTGGCGAATGTTCTCGCTGGAGTTGTTGAGAGAGTCAAATCAATCTGGGGTCAAGAAGGTGAAGAGGAAGATTACGCGGCCTTCCCTTGGGTTCACGAAGCAGAACCAACTTTGGTAGCAGTAGAAACTTCAGGACAGCAGGAACTTTGGGGTACTGTTGAGGAAGTTCTAGAGGTCTGTAACCATGTACCTGGCACCGTTCCGGTGCTAAATATGGCTCATATTCACGCTCGAGGGCATGGTCGTCTGAAGACTTCAGAAGACTATGCAGAATTATTTGATCAAGCCCGAGAAACCTATGGTGGCAAGACCTTCTACTGTCACTTTGCTGGTGTTGAGCACAGAATGGGTAATGCCCAACATTACACTCAGATAAAGAAGTCTGATCTCAAGTTCGAGCCATTCGCAGAATACCTTGCTGAGGAAGGTGATTGGATGGATATCACAATCATCTCTGACTCACCATTGCTAGAACACGATGCAATGTACATGGTACAACATTACGACAAGGCTCGCCAGAGATTGCTTGAGATTAGAGCTCGCGATGAGCGCAGAATGAAACTAGCCGCGGAATCTGGAATCGATGTCGAAGAATTGGCTCGTCGCGAGAAAGAACAAGCAGAAGCTCGTAAGCAATCTCTAGAATCCGACAAAAAGAAGATTGTTGCAGAGATGTCGAAGACTCCTGCCCAAAAGAAGATTGAAGCAAAGAAGGCTGAGGAAGCAAAGAAGGCTGAGGAAGCAAAGAAGGCAGAGAAAACACCAGCAAAGAATAAGGATGACGGCAAGATGATGTCCTTCGATGATGGTGACGAAGAGTTCGATGACCTCTTCTAATCAGTAGAAATTTGGTGGGACTGGCCGGACTTGAACCAGCGGCCTCCGCATCTTCAGTGCGGCGCTCTCCCAGCTGAGCTACAGTCCCCGTAGCATCATTGCGATCCCACATTCCCCTTCAATACTTCTGAGGTGGTATGGTCTCATTCGATTCCTTCGAGAACTCTAACTTGCATCTCATTAAGAGACGCCACACCAGCGGTTGCAGCATCCAATAATGCATCGAGTTCTTCCCTAGTGTAGGTGAATTCTTCACCTGTTCCTTGAACCTCAACGAACTTGCCATCAGCAGTCATTACCACATTCATGTCAACATCTGCATTACTATCCAAAATGTAATCCAAATCAGTGTACACATCACCATCGATTAGCCCAACGCTAATTGCTGCCAGATCATGAGGAATAACTGCATTTTCGTGGACTATTGCTTCCTCTGTACTTAGTGTAGGTGCTTCCATTCCTGACTTGATTTGGTCGTGGGTCAGTCTCTTATCGGCAGGGAAACAGCGTCCTGATGCAATCAGTCTTCTAACGCATAAACGCATTGCAATACTCGCGGCTGTAATCGAAGCACAGCGAGTGCCTCCATCAGCATTCAATATATCACAATCAACTGTAATTGCAATAGGGCCTAGAGCCTCTAAGTCGATTGCTCCACGAAGGCTTCTAGCAACCAATCTCTCAATCTCTTGTGTTCGGCCCTTTGCGCCACGCCTCTCTCGCTGGAATCTTGAATCTGTAGAACCGGGTAGTAGGGAATACTCTGCATGCACCCAACCTCTATTGGCATCACGAGGAAACCATCGAGGAAGTGAAGGAGCAACGGTTGCACAGGCCAGAACCATGGTCTCTCCTTGACGATACAAAATCGAGGCATCTGCATTAGGTGTGAAGTCTAGATTGACCTCGATGTCTCGTATTTTGTCTGCTGCCCTATCTGTTCCAATGTCTCCGGACTTCATCTTCGCCATGATGCGGCGGCCATCAATCTCCGTTAATATGTAACGCGTAATAATTCCAAGTCATTTTCTCGCGTGAGGTGGTCGAAATGAGTCGACGACTGATGGATCAGTGGTGATGTAAGGCCCTCCAATCAAGTCGACACAATATGGTACTGCAGAAAAAATTTCGTCTAGAATCTCTCTGATCGAACGTGGAGACCCTGGTAAGTTGAGAATCAAGGTTGAACCACGAATTCCCGCAGTTTGTCTAGAAAGAATAGCCGTAGGGACGTGGTTGAGTGAAATCGACCGCATTTGTTCACCGAAGCCCGGAAGCATTCTCTCACAAACCGCTTCGGTTGCCTCTGGCGTAACATCTCTGGGTGCAGGCCCTGTTCCGCCGGTGGTGATGATGACAGTACACCCCTCCTCACACAAATCGATGAGAGCCTGCTCGATAACTTCCTGCTCATCTTCGACCAGTCTTCTCGAAACCTCCCAAGGCGAGGTTAGTGCCTCTTCTAGGAATTGCTTGATTGCTGGCCCACTTCGGTCTTCGTATTCTCCTGCAGTGGCCCTGTCAGAGGCTGTTAGAATACCGAATCGGCAGGTCTCATCAGCGCTCATCAGAGTTTGACAACAGCGCTGAGATGAAAACACAGTCGGTCATTCATCCTCAATTTACGATGAGTATCTTCAAAGACCGTCAAGGCTCGTCCACTTATCCCGGAGATGATGTGGTGTCGAGCCTTCCCCTACACACACTGAGTAACATCGCTCTGAAGGATGATTCCGAATGCGTAGCATTCAGTCTTTCACGTGTTCATATAGGCTCGATACATTGCCTCTGAACATAGGTGAAATAAGATGAGTGATGATGGAAGATATGCAACACAGATTGCTGTGGTTAAAGAAGAATGTAAAGAGGCAGATGATGCTGAGATAATCAAGGAATTCAAGAGATATGAGGAAGAATTTCTGATACCTCCTGAAGACGCGCTTCGCTCCGTAATTCGTAAGTTCCAAATTGCTGCCGGTCAAGAAGTGTCCACCATTTCTTCCCGATCACGTCCGGCTATAGCAGAGAAAAAGGTCACAAAATTTTCTGAATTAAAGGACGATGACAAGAATGTCACTATTGAGGTAGCTGTGGTTTCCTACATTCCAAAGATACAGACCGTTCGAGGTGAAGAACGGCAGATTGCCTATGGTTGGGTTGAGGACAGCCCTTGGGAAGGGGAGCGCGAGCGCTGGGATTTCACCGACTGGGGCGACCACTCGCAGAATCTAACTCCTGGTTCGGTAGTTCGACTAGAAGGAGTATCAGTCAATTTCTGGAATGACCGTCGCTCGATTAACATCAATCGTCCAAGCCGAGTTACTGTTCTCAAAGAAGGCGGTCAGCCGGTAACTAAAATTTCAGACGAACCAATTCCGATATCTGAGGCAGGACAAGCAGAAGGTATAGTCAGCGTAGTTGCAAGAGTTCTCTCAAAGAAAGACGACCAAATCGTCAAGAAAGATGGAAGTGGGACACTGTACATTGTTAGAGGCCGATTGGCAGACCCTTCCGGCACAATCGGATTCATTTCATGGAGAGAATTCAACCATGAGGTTGGCTCGTTAATCAAGATAGATAGAGCACAAATCCGTAGATTCAGAGACACTCCTGAAATCAACATTGGGGACTTGACAAAAATCGAGTCCTTCCATGACAGCACCTTTGCTAGTATGGACGACTTACAATCGGTTAATCGCTCGACGATTTCGGAACTGCGAGACGGAGCCCGAGACATTGAGATTACAGTGCAGGTAGAAAATTGGCAGGCTCGAACTTTCACCAATGCAGACGGTGAGGAAAGGACTGTTCGTAGCGGCGATGTAATGGACCCAACCGGCCGTTGCCGCTTGACTTCTTGGGGCGAAATGAGCCCTGAACCTGGAGCCTTCCTTCACCTCAAAGGGGCTAGAGTACAATACTGGCAAGGTTCTCCTGACTTGGTTATAGATTCGGTAGAACAAGTCATCGATTTATCCGACCCCCCATGGGAGGCAATAGACCCAGCTGACCATTGGGTAGAAGTTGACCTAACAGACCTGGTCAATGGTGGTTCTCGCCGCGGTATCAGAACATCTGGAACCGTAGTTGCAATCGCAAATAATTCTGGAATAATCGAAAGATGTCCTGAGTGCCGCCGAGTCATGCGAGATGGAGAGTGTGCAGAACATGGCCCTCAGCGTGGAGAAGAAGATGTACGCCTTCGCTTCGTTCTCGATGACGGAGTTTCAAATGCTTCTACTCTGATTGGAAAAGAGGCCACTGAAGCTCTTACTGGAATGGATCAAGGACAAATCAGAGATGCCATAGATGCAAGCACACGAGCAGGATTTATCGCCACTCTAAGAGAGAGATTCTTAGCGAGAAAATTGCACATTAATGGCCGAGCTATGGTCGATACTCAGGGTGCCATACTGATGGCGGATTCGGTCGAGGTTGATACTCGAACACCCGAAGAAGCCGCCAATGAGGTCATGGCTCGCTGGGGGGGGGTATTGTGATGAATCAAGCAACTAGAAGAAGTCGGCAAACAGCTATCCGACTATTTGCGCAAGAGTACATGGATGCGGATTTACCTGAGGAAGGAGCTGGAGAATATGACCCCTCATTCGTAATCACCAAACTCGGCGCTAAGGTCAACCGAGCCTTAGTTGGAGGAGTAATTGATAGGGTCGAGCGCCGAGAGACAGAAAGCGGTTCATTTTACACCGCTCATTTACGAGACCCTACCGGAACTCATCGATTCGAAGTAGCATCATTCCAACCCGAACTTCATGCAGATATTGAAGAGATTCTAAATCGCTTTGAGAGCGGTGATAGATTCCTCATGTTATTGGTCGGTAGAGCCAGATGGTTTGAGACCGAAGACGGTGGAATGTTCACTTCATTTAGGGCGGAAGAATTCAGCATTGTAGACAAAGAACTCTACACACATTGGTTAGTTGAAGCATCTGAAGCAACTCTACGTCGATTAGATGCATATGAAGCCTCGATAGAATCTGACCATACTCCCGCAGGTCTTGAATCGGCTGGAGTTCCCAGCGACCTTATTGATGGAATGGTCCTGGCGAGAGGCCATTATGGCGAATTCGATACAGAGAATTATCGAGTAGGAATTTTACAATCACTTTCGATGGCAACAGGTTCTGATGTGATTATTGAAGCACCACCTGCTCAACCAAATTTGGAGCAATCGAATGAATCCTCAGAGGAAGTAGTACAGACCCCCACTCCAAGTGGAGATGTTTCAGAAGTCCTTCTAGAGACAATCAGAATCAAGGATGATGGCGGTGGAGTTGACTATGATACTCTAGTGCATGCAGCCGTGAAGGCAGGACATAGCCGTGAGGAAGCGGAAGATGCTATCGATAATCTTCGAGACATAGAGGGTTCAATTATTGAACCTCGATTCAGTTACTTCCGCTTAACTCCTGAATAGTTATCGAAGTCCTGAGATTATTTGCTCTGCCTCGGTCATTTTTGCCCGAATTCTAGAGATTGCATCTGAGTCTTTCATAGATGATTTAGGAGCAGTTACGGGAGTTGCCCCTAATTCCTGGAAAGCAGTTTCTCGAGAGCCCTTCGCTTCTGCAATCCTACCTGCTACCAGCAGAAGTCTAGTGCTGACCAATTCGTCTTCCACTTGCCATCCTCTTCTGATTGCTATTCTTAGGAACAATTCTTCTTCTTGTTCTGACCATCGCCCTCCGTGGCTGTTTAGGATTGTTCCAATCATACGCTCGATATCCTGAATCATAGTGGCTAGATTTTTCAACTCTGGGACCTCCTTTTTCCCATCATTTTTCGACAATAAATCTGCTGCATCTTCCATTAGATGTTGAGATATTGGTTGCAAGAAATCAATTGGAGTTTCAGGGACATCCACTACAATAAATTCTTCTTCTAATTCGAATGGCTGAGAAATTTTCACTGGCTCTTTCTCAACATCAGGTAATCCGTTTCTCCTTAGTGATCTTTTGATTTGACCCCAACCCCGTCCTTGGCTGGCTAAAACTCCTGCAACCCTTCCCATCAGAACAGTCCTAGTCCCAGTCAATTGTAACTCTAACTTACGACATAGAGTGTGTAATTTCTCTCGTTCCATCTCTGCGAGATTTTCCACAGTAAGTCTCCTAGAATCATGATTTAGGTGAAGCCAAAGCCTCTGTCTTCTTTCTTTGTGAGATCCCGAGGATTTGATTCCGAAGATTTTCAATGCCTCACCTAACTCTTGGTGTGGCATTGATTGAATTCCTTCCCAACCCAAGTCATGGTCTTGCATAACTTGATTCCTGATTAATCGTGCACGCAGAACTTCCACTGAGCCATTTTTTCTATATCCCGCAGCCTCAGCACGTTCTCTTAGTTCCATCAATCGGGCTCGATATAACTGGTCGAGTAGTACACGATCAACAGACATAATGGCACCCGATTAGCAATCAAGGACTCCCTCGTGGTCTTATCGATTGCCCATTGTGCATGCAATCTGAGGTTGGTTTGGAGGGGTTGTTTAATTTGCCATTATTTTTCTAAATCAATCCAAGCATCCTTTGCAGGTAGTAACCCTTGTCGAGTTCTTTGTTCGGGAATTGGACTGCTTGCTGTGGATAACATTCTATCCCAATCTTTGCTCAAAGCAATTATTGATGATTCCAAAATTGAGATAGGTACCAATCTTTCAATGGAAATTGTTTGCATACCATTATCTGAGATAAATTCCATACGAATTTCAATATGTACTTCGGTTGTTTCAGTATCTCCTTCTGTGTCGTGGAAAACAGATTCCATGGTCAAATCATAGAATTCCTCGGCTTGTCGCATTATCGCTCCAACTTGTCTGTGCCGAACTAAAATTGCGACTTTATCCAATTCTGCATCAGACAATCCACCAATCAGATTATCCTGAACCCACCATACTGTTTCTCCCTCAAATTCAGAAACTTGTTGAATTAATGTCCTAGGGAAACCAGTGCGTCCGATTAGAACAACAAGGTCAGCATAGGGTACAGGCAGATACCTATCTCCTTCTCTCTCTTCTGGGTCTATACCCAAAACAGTTCTCCTGCTTGAGCAGTGAATTGAGTTGAATACCTCACGAGAGGTCACAAATCCGTCAATATCTCCATTGCGACGAAGTGTTTCCATCCAGCGAGCAATATCATCTTCTGACTCAGGCCTGTCTTCGATTTCATGAATTGAAGCATAAGCTTTACTTGAAAGGATTCGCAAACCTCTCCGAGCCCGCTTTAGCTGCCGGCGAATGATTTTATCATCACAGATTATTATCGCGCCTTTTGGTTGATACCAAATACGATTTTCACTAACAAAGAACCTAGCCGGTCGCCTTGGAGTTCTTGCTCCCAATACTTGACACCCAGCTTCCAGTAACTCAATTTGTCTTCCATGAATTAATCTAGCAGGCATAGCTAGAAGGTCTACTTTTCCTTCTTTCAGGTCCTCAAACGCCTCTTCTAGAGTATTCACCGGAGTGATTTCTAATTCTAAATCTCCGGCTTCTTCTGAGGACAGAAAACCCTCTAAATTTTTTGAAGATAGACAATGAGGATGGTCGAGTGATGCGACAGTTAGTCGTTCTTTCACAGCGTCCACCTCCTGGGGGGAGCACGCAATGTGCCCATTTGCGGGGCCACACACTCGTTGATATAGGCACCCCCTCACCATTGGTTCGGATGGTATCCCTTAGTAACCGCCAAATGAGTCTAGAAGGACTTAGAGACCAAGTTGAAGAGGCATTGGAAAATTTCGTTCAAGACAGATTGACCAAGAACGATGCTCCGGCTATGAGTTTGGCCCGTGACTTGCTACTTTCAGGTGGCAAAAGGTACCGCCCAATCGTAGCCTTGCTAGCCTACCAAGCGGCAGGTGGTAAGGACTTAGATTCAGTTATGGATTTGGCTCTAGCCAGTGAATTGATACATACAGCGACCCTAATTCACGACGATATCAACGACCAAGCAAAGACCCGTCGTGGACTTCCAACTCTACATTCAGCACACAGCCAATCTCATGGAATAATTGCTGGAGATTATCTGTTTGTACTCGGATTCGGACTTGGCGGTAAATTCGATGCTCGAATTGTCGACCGGATGGCCGAAACTTCCGCCAATATCGCCGCCGGCGAATTATTGCAAATCAAGCACATAGCAGACTTAACTACAACTCCCGAAGACTACTATGCAATCATCGATGGAAAAACCGCTGGCCCATTCGCTAGCGCCTGCTCTTGTGCAGCCATGCAGGCAAACGCTGAACAAACAATCGTAGACACCCTAGATGATTTTGGATGGGAAGTTGGCCGAGCCTTCAGTTGGTCGATGATTTACTTGATTTGACCGGAGACCCATCAATGGGTAAGCCAAGAGGCACTGATGTCCATGAAGGAAAGATGACCCTACCAATTATCCACGCCCTGACTATGCTGCATGGAGTCGAGCGAGAACAGCTTGCAGATGTCCTACAAAACTTCAGCGATGACAGATGGGGAGAACTAACCGAATTACTTGAGAGTGCTGGCTCATTTGAATACGCTAAACAATTGATTCAGAATCATATCGCCAGAGCCCAAGAAAGCCTCGAATCCTTACCAGATACTGATGCTAAATCATTGATGATAGAGATTGCAAAACTATCGCGCGGGCGGCGCACCTGAGGTGGCCAAACAACGCATTGAGCGGTGATTTTCATGGTCGAAAGAACTGATTGGGATGTTATTGTAATCGGAGGGGGTCCTGCTGGCTCCACCGTTGGTCGTTATGTTGCAGAGGGTGGAAAGGACGTCTTAGTGATCGATGGCAGAGAGTCCATAGGTAGCCCACTTCAATGCGGAGAATTAGTTCCTAGTAACGAGGAAATGGAGCGACTTTGTCCGGACGTTCCAGAGGTCGATGATCTACTGCAAACACCTGAACACGCAATCTCAATGAGAACCTCCCAAATGAATTTGGTACCCCCTTCAGGACGCCCACTTCGGTATCCTTTCGAGGGCCTAATGCTCGATAGAGTAGCACATGATGAGTGGTTGGTGGATTTAGCTAAATCCAAAGGTGCAAATTATCTGACTGGCACAAGAGTTGATTCCGTTAATGGAGAAACCGTTTGTCTGAGGGACGGGCGAGAATTTACTGCTAGAATTATTGTCGGCGCAGGTGGCCATAATGACCCACTGCGCCGTAGCCATTGGAATGAATCGAGCCTAAAAATCCCCATTAAGTTCGTTCTGATGGACGGTGATTTTGGTGATGCTGTAGAACTCCACTTTGGCTCTATGGCACCTGGAGGCTATGCTTGGATGTTCCCCAAACAAGGAGGAGCAAACATTGGCGTCGGTATTCAAAATAAATTTGCAAAAGGGCGTTCATTGAATCTTTATGCAGAAGAGTTCATCCAACGCTATGGTGAGACTGTAACTTTCGCAGGAGCCGGTTCGCTTCCAATGTCGGGAACAATCGATTGCTTCGTCAAAGGAAATTATCTTCTTGTAGGAGATGCGGCTGGCATGGTCCTACCATCAAACGGCGCAGGCATTACGATTGCAATGGTTGGTGGGAGAATTGCAGGCCAACAGATTGTTTCACATTTAGAGAATGGAACTCCCCTGGATGGATATGAGAAAGAGTGGAAGAGACAAATGGGTTCAGTAATGCGAAATTCGAAATTATCATTCAAAGTTGGTAGTTGGATTATGAGACTCCCAGATTGGATTCTAAATCTCGCATTTAATCCACTTACGAAACCCTTTGTTTGGCGCTTTGTGACCTGCCGGAAACCATTCATTGTTTTCTGAATTAATCGGTTTTACACTTTGGGGAATTCACGGGTTGAAGACACGAGTATATATGCGGTGAATGAAAGAAGATACATTTCTTGATAACCCATACTCCAATCGTCAAATTATGAACCCAAGAGTAATACTTGTGGCGTTGATTGCTAGCTATGCCTCCTTTGCGGTTACCGCAATGACAATCACACCACTACTAAGCTAAACACAAAAACGCGACACGGAAGTGACAATTATGGTTTTCAAAACACTATTTGCGATGTTAGTTTCTGGATATGTTTCATTCGGAGTTTCAATGATGGCAACTGGAGGCTTCCCTCAATCAGATTTAATGACAATAACACTGTCCTTCTCGGTGGTGTTTCTGATGAGTTTCTCAATGCTGTCGATTGCTTTAGCCCCTAAATCGAAGAGACACTTTGTATAGAGGCTCAATACGACTCTGTGAATAAATCATAACGCTAGATTCCGCCAGATCGATTTAATTCTAGCAATACAATTACAACGCAAATTATGCTGATAACTATCCCAATCGGCCCTCTCTTTATCTTTGAGGAAGGTCTGAATCCAAGGATTGGTTCACTTTTGTCCGCAAGGTCTTCTTCAATTTGACCGATTGACTTCATGTTAATTGGAAGAAGTCCCCTGTATATGATATATGTCTGAATTACCGTATCAAAGGGTACCCTATGATTCGGGTTTTCTTCCTTCCCAAATGGTCGCCATTCCCGGAAATACGACCTTAGCAGTGACATTTTCGAATCCTACATCTTCCATCATTCGGACATAATCACGAGTAGTTCCGAATGTCACATAAGTCTTGGTCAACCATTTCCAAGGGTGGTCCTTTACTCCACAAATAATCCGTGCGTAAGCGCCCACCCAAACTCTCATCCAAAGCCATCCAAGGAATC
Source organism: Methanobacteriota archaeon (assembly GCA_002708385.1). Taxonomy (GTDB): domain Archaea; phylum Thermoplasmatota; class Poseidoniia; order Poseidoniales; family Thalassarchaeaceae; genus MGIIb-O1. Next base: position 15,777 of record PANM01000045.1, read on the forward strand.
CATGAATTCGATTCATTTTGGCAGGATCGACAATAACCATCTTTGCTCCAGGCTTCAACACTCGAAGTACCTCACTCAGACCAGCCCTCTTATCGTACCAATCTCTGAACGAGAAGAGGGAACATGCACCATCGAAGGAGTTGTCATCGAAAGGCAATTCCTCGGCTTTTCCTTGAACGAATTCAACTTCTGAGTCGCCTCTTTCTTGCC